>JAPLOV010000187.1:1690-14060 GCA_026400565.1 Hyphomicrobiales bacterium
GACGTCATAGCTGCGCGCTGGCGTGCGCCATGGTCCGCGCCAGGTCACGGTGATCTGCGGCGGCGAGCCCGTCCAGCCCTTGGGCAGAATCTTGCCCTGCATGACCGCGCGCAACTCACCGGTGCCGACCCTGAGATCGTGGGCTCCCGACACAGTCAGCAGCACCGTTGGCTTGTCATCGGTGAGCGGCGACAGCCTGACGACGCCGCCAGAGACAATCAGCGCGGCGGACACCTCCGGCAGCCGCCAGGGCGCGCCTTCGACAGCCCTCCGGACGCCCTGTGCCAGCGTGGCCGTGTCGGAGACGATGACATCGGAGGCGAAGCCCTGAGCAATCCGCTCCAGCGCCGCCGGATCGAGCCTGTTGATACCAAGATCGCGGGCGCTGAACTGCCCCGCCCCGGTCAGCCCGGCCATCAGCCGCGCAGGGCTCTCGGCTGCGGCACCGAGCTGCAAGGCCAGACGGCCTCGCCCCGACAGATCCCCGCCGAGCAAAGCGCCCAGATCAAGCCCGTCGATGACGCCATTGCCGCGCAGGGACAGCAAGCCGCCGCTGCGTTCGGCCTCGACGCCGCCAAGCAAGCTGAGGCTCCCGGATTGCAACGCAATCTCGCCAAGCGTCAGCGCGCCCTCGTTGACGCGCAGCCGGAAGCTGCCGCCCATCGCGCCGGCCAGCGGCACGAACACGCGCGGGCTTGTCAGGCCAAGCGAGAGCCCCGGCAGGCGGGTGCTGTTGCCGAAGCGGGCACCGGACCATCCCGCATCCTGCGCCACGGGCACATCGCCCGTCAGCCATCCGCCGATGCGGGCCAGATCGATCTCGGGCAGGGACAACTGGCCAGTGATCACGCCGGTTGCCGACAGTTCGAGCCCGCCGGTCACGGCCTCCTCGCCGAGCCTGGCCTCGATCCGGTCAAGGCCGATCACGCCATCGGCCAGCCTCAGGGTCGCCCGGCCCGCAAAGGCACTTGCCCCCCCCTTCACCGTGACAAAAGCCGGCAGCAGCGCCGCTGGCGAGGGTGCCGCAAAGGTCAGAGCCATCGGTGCGGCCAGCGAGCCGAACCCGGCCTGGCCCCAGCGACCGATGGCTTCGGCGCTCAGGCCATCGCTGCCGCTCATGGTGAGCGTCAGGCCCGCTTCCCCAAGCCGCACGCCAAGCCGGGTCGGCTCGTCGCGGCGCGCGGGCTCCGGCAAGCCGAGCGCGCGAAACAGCACGCCGCGCTCCCGCGCCGACAGGTTGATCTCGCCGCCCTGCCACTGCCCGGCAGCGGACAGCCGCGCCGCCACCTCGACCGCGAGCGGTCCGGCCTCCCCGGTGCCGGAGAGCAGCCAGTCCTGCGCCCGCTCCTGCACCACGCCGCTTGCCTTTACCGGCGACAGGCCGCGCACGGCCCGCACCACCTCGGTCAGGTTGCGCTGCTCGCTGAAGCGCTCTGCCAGCGCGCTGATCGCGTCGGCCCGCGCCGCGTCCAGCGCAAAGCGCAATGGTTCGCCCGGCCTCGCCCGGCTGACCGCAATCGACAAGCCATCGAAGCCGCGCGCATCCAGCCGGTCCATCCGCCAATGGCCGTCGCGCCGCTCGGTCTCGAGGCGCACCGTGCCGGGTGCGCTATCGCCGATGCGCAAGCCTTCGCCTGTCACCAACAGCGCCAGCGGAACGGGCACGAGGCTCGCCAGCGCGGTGATGGGACGGACCAGAAACAGCACATCCGCACCACTGACGCTGGTCGCGATCCGTGCCGAACCGGAACTCCAGGCCGCATCGCCGCTGGCCCGTCCAAACCGTCCCTGCGCCTGCCAGCGCGGCACGGCCCAGCCTGACGCCCCGCCCGGCCGGCCCGGCACGAGATCGGCGCTGGCGGCGAACTGGCCGAGCGCGGCGATGTCCTCGGCCAGCCCTTGGGGCATGTCCAGCCGCTGCATCGCCAGCGCGATCCTGCGCATGTCCGGTACATCCAGTGTGGCGCGGAACATCCCCGCCTGCGGCTCGGCAAAGCCAAGGCTGCTGCCGGCGAACCTCACCTGCCCGCTGACCGGCTGCCAGTGTCCGCCGCGACGGTTGAGCGCGATCCGGGCCTCGGTGGCCTCCTCCCCGCGATAGCTCACCTGATCGGCCTGAAGCACCAGCCGCATGTCGGGGATCAGGTCTGCCAGCGGCCCGGCATCGGCCAGAGCCTGCTGCACGGCGGCAAGGCTGGCAAGCAGCGCTGGGGCATCCAGCCTCCGGCTTTGCAACGTCACGCTGGCCGGCTCGGACCAGGCACCGGGCCAGGCCAGGTCGCCTTCCAGACGCCCCGAACCGGCCAACTCGACCACCAATCCGGAAATGCCTGCCACGCTGGCTTGTGCGCCGGTTGATGCGCTGGCGGCACTGGCCAGACGCCCGCTCACCGTCATCAGCGGCTGGGCCTCGCCGGCCTTGAGCAGACCTGCCACGATCTGGCCATCGGGACGGGGCAACAGCCGGCCCGGCATGCTGCGGTCAAAGCCCAGCCAGCCATCAAACTCGCTGCGCACGCTGGCATCGCTGATCGCCAGCTTGAGCCTGAGCCGGCCGGCGGCATCCTGATCGCCAGTGGTGAGACGGATCGAGCGGCCTGCGACCTCCCCCTCGATGCGTGCCGGCCCGCCGCCCGGCGGCAGCGAGGCCTCGATTGCAAAAGGCGCGGTGAACGCCAGCTTGCCGGAGGCATCGACCACGCCGACCTCGCTGCGGGTCATCGACAGCTGGCCGATGGCTGGCAGCCGCACCGCACCGTCCAGATTGGTCGGAAGCACCACTGCGCCATCCCGGATCGCAAGCGTCACCGTGGCACCGTCGAGCGCAACCCGGTTGAGCCTGATCTCGCCCTTGAGGAGTGGCGCCAGCTCCATCTCGGCCCTGAGTACGCTGGCGGTGGCGCGTGTGCCCTGCGGGTCTGCCTCGCCGACGCGCAAGCCGGAAATCTCGATCTGCGGACTTGGCAGGAAGCGCAGGTGGATCGGCCCGGTCGTGACGATCTCGAAACCGGTGGCGCGGCGAAGCTGTTCCTCGATCAGGGCCCGGTGCTGGTTCCAGTCGACAAAGACAGGCCCGACCAGCGCCCCGAGCAACGCCAGCAGGACCAGGGTCGCCAGAAATGTCAGACCGTCACGCACACTGTTTATGTGCGATGTTCAATCGTGGCCGACAAGGGCCACGAGGCCCGCCTGCCTCACAAAGTGACGATCTTGCCCGGATTCATCAGGTTCTGCGGATCGATAGCAAGCTTCAGCGCGCGCATCATCGCCAGCGCTTCCGCGCCGTGCTCCTGTTCGAGATACTTCATCTTGCCCTGCCCGACGCCGTGTTCCCCGGTGCAGGTGCCTTCCATGGCCAACGCGCGCTGCACGAGCCGCTCGACAAAGGTCTTGGCAGCCTTGACCTCCTCGTCATTCTCCATATCCACCAGCGGCAGGACATGGAAGTTGCCATCGCCCACATGCCCGACGATCGGCGCGATCAGACCGCTGGTGGCGATGTCGGCCTGCGTCTCCTCGATGCATTCGGACAGGCGCGAGATCGGCACACAGACATCGGTGGACACGCCCTTGGCCCCGGGGCGCAGGCCCATCGAGGCCCAGTAGACATCATGGCGCGCCTGCCAGAGCCGCGTGCGATCCTCGGCGCGGGTGGCCCAGTCGAACGGGCCGCCGCCAAGCTCCTTCGCGATCTCGCCGAAGCGCTCGGACTGTTCCTTGACGCCCTCATCAGTGCCGTGGAACTCCACGAACAGCATCGGCGTTTCCGGCAAGGTGAGCTTCGAATAGAGGTTGCAGGCCCTGACCTGAAGCGCGTCGAGCAACTCGATCCGCGCCACCGGCAACCCGCTCTGGATGGTCAGGATCGTGGCATCGCAGGCAGCCTTGACACTCGGGAACGGGCACACGCCCGCCGAGATCGCCTCGGGGATGCCCTGAAGTTTCAGCGTGATCTCCGTGATCAGGCCAAGGGTTCCTTCCGAGCCGACGAACAACCGGGTCAGGTCGTAGCCAGCGGACGACTTCTTGGCCCGGCGCGACGTGGTCATGACCTCGCCATTCGGCAGCACAACCTTCAGCGCCAGCACATTGTCCTTCATCGTGCCGTAGCGCACGGCATTCGTGCCGGAGGCACGCGTCGCCGTCATGCCGCCAAGCGAAGCATCGGCCCCCGGATCGATGGGAAAGAACAGCCCGACATCGCGCAGATGCTCGTTCAGCATCTTGCGGGTGACGCCAGGTTCGATCACGCAGTCGAGGTCTTCCGCATGCACGGCGATGATGCCCTTCATCATCGAGGTGTCGACCGAAACGCCGCCGAACGGCGCGTTGACGTGGCCCTCGAAGGATGTGCCCGTGCCGAAGGGCACGACCGGCACATCATGCGCGGCACACAGCTTCACGATGGCCGAGACCTCTTCCGTGGTCTGGGGATAGACCACCAGATCGGGCGCCTGATTGTCGATCCAGGTCAGCGTGTTGGCATGTTGCTGCCGGACCGCGAGACTGCTGACCAGCCTGTTGCCCAGCATTGCGCCAAGCGCCTGCCTGACTGTGTCGATGGCTTGCGCAGACGCCGGCTGACGCTCCTGCCTGATCGCCATGTGCATGTTCCACCTCAAGGATCTGCTGTTTGATCTGATCCAACCTAACAGGTCTTTCGTAGCATGAAAGTTGTTGAAACAGGCCAGGCACGTAAGCGCACTTACGGATTGCGGAAACGCAAGCCAGGCGCGACAAGAAGACTGGCGACAGGCGTCCGGCGAAAGAAAAACATATGCAGCACGACTGGTCGAAGGCACCCGCGCTGTTTTTTGCGCCGTTCGTTTCGTCACCGATGCGGGTCGAGGCGCAGTGGATCGACTATAACGGCCATCTCAATATGGCCTTCTACAACGTGCTGTTCGACCGTGCTGTCGATGAAGTCTTCTCGCTGATCGGCCTTGGGCCGGACTATGTCCGGCAGCAGGACGCGTCCTACTTCCTGGCCGAGGCTCATGTGCGCTACCTGCGCGAACTGATGGCCGGCGATCCCGTGCGCGTCACCCTGCACCTCGTCGATTTCGATGACAAGCGGATGCACTATTTCCTCGAACTGCGCCATGCCGAGGAAGGCTGGCTGTCGGCCACCACAGAGAACATGTCCCTGCATGTCGATCTCGGCACCAAGAAGGTCTCGCCCTTCCCCGCGGACATCCTCACCAATCTGGCGCTGCTCAGGGCCGCCCATGCCGGCCTGAAGCTGCCAGAGGCGCTGGGCCGCAGCATCGGCATCGCCCGGCGCGAACCCGCCGCAGAGCCGGAACTGGTGCGCCAGCGCGCGCATCACTGAGCCTGCGCCAACATCGGATCACGCCAAGCGATCGCATCCACCTTCCGCCCGAAGGTCGACATCGGCGTTGCGAGTGCCCACATTGGGCCTCAGTGATTCCGTCCGAACAGCAGCAGCAGAAAATTGGCCGAAACCGACCCATCACCAGGCAGGCCACCCGCCAACGGGCCGGAGCCGTCGCCAGACCTGACCCACCGGCCCAGCCCGGGCGGACTGGCGGCGCGTGCGCGTGCCAGCCTCATGCCGCAGGCCCCGGCCTATCTCGACGGCCTCAACCCCGAACAGCGCGAGGCGGTGGAAACCACCGAAGGGCCGATCCTGGTGCTGGCCGGTGCCGGCACGGGCAAGACCCGCGTGCTGACGACCCGCATTGTCCACCTGATCGCCACGGGCAAGGCCTACCCCTCGCAGATCCTCTCCGTCACCTTCACCAACAAGGCGGCGCGCGAGATGAAGGAGCGCATCACCCGGCTGGTCGGGGATGTGGCCGAGGGCATGCCCTGGCTCGGCACTTTCCATTCGATCTCGGCCAAGATCCTGCGCCGCCACGCCGAACTGGTCGGCCTGAAGAGTGACTTCACCATTCTCGACATGGATGACCAGATCAGGCTGCTGAAGCAGGTCATCCAGGCGGCCGATCTCGATGAGAAGCGCTGGCCGGGCCGCATGCTGGCCAGCTTCATCGACGGCTGGAAGAACCGCGGCCTTGGCCCCGAAGCCGTTCCGGCGGGCGAGGCCGGCGTGTTCGGCAACGGCCAGGGCGGCAAGCTCTACAGGGCCTATCAGGAGCGCCTCAAGACGCTGAATGCCTGCGATTTCGGCGATCTGCTGGTGCATTGCCTGACGCTCTGGCGCAGCCATCCCGATGTGCTGGCCCAGTATCAGGAGCGCTTCCGCTACATGCTGGTGGACGAGTATCAGGACACCAACGTCGCGCAGTATCTGTGGTTGCGCCTGCTCGCGCAGGGTCGCCGCAACCTCGCCTGTGTCGGCGATGACGACCAGTCGATCTATGGCTGGCGCGGGGCCGAGGTCGACAACATCCTGCGCTTCGAGCACGATTTTCCCGGCGCGAAGGTGGTGCGGCTCGAACGCAACTACCGCTCGACCGGACACATCCTGAAAGCCGCCTCCCACCTCATCGCCAAGAACGAGGGCCGGCTCGGCAAGACCCTGCGCACCGATGACGAGCCGGGCGAGAAGGTCGTCATCGCAGGCGCCTGGGATAGCCAGGAAGAGGCCCGGCTGATCGGCGATGACATCGAGACCTTCCAGTCGCGCGGGGCATCACTGTCGGAAATGGCGGTGCTGGTGCGCACCTCTGCCCAGATGCGCGAGATCGAGGAGCGTTTCATCGCACTCGGCCTGCCCTACCGTGTCATTGGCGGCCCTCGCTTTTACGAGCGCGCTGAAATCCGCGACGCCATGGCCTACCTGCGCTGCGTACACTCACAGACCGACGATCTGGCCTTCGAGCGCATCTTCAACGTGCCCAAGCGCGGCCTCGGCGACGCCGCCTTGCAGCAATTGCACCTGCACGCACGCGCCACCGGCACGTCGCTGCTGCAATCGGCACGCGCGCTGGTGGAGACCGAGGAACTCAAGGCCAAGACCCGCTCCACGGTCCGCGAGCTTGTCCAGGCCTTCGCGCGCTGGACCGCGAAACTGGAACACGCCACCCCCGCCGAAGTCGCCGAAATGGTGCTGGAGGAAAGCGGCTACACCGACATGTGGCAGAAGGACCGCTCGGCGGACGCGGCCGGGCGTCTGGAAAACCTCAAGGAACTGGTGCGCTCCATCGACGAGTTCCCCGATCTTCCGGGCTTTCTCGAACATGTCTCGCTGGTCATGGATACGGTTTCGGATGACACAGCCCAGCGCGTCAGCCTGATGACGCTGCATGCCGCAAAGGGGCTCGAATTCGACATGGTCTTCCTGCCCGGCTGGGAGGAGGGCCTGTTTCCAAGCCAGCGTTCGCTTGATGAAAGCGGCCGCGCCGGTCTCGAAGAGGAGCGCCGCCTCGCCCATGTCGGCATAACCCGCGCGCGCCGCCATGCCAAGATCATGTTCGCATCCAACCGGCGCATCCACGGCATGTGGCAATCCTCGATGCCGAGCCGCTTCATCGACGATCTGCCCGAAAGCGCGGTCGAACTGGCCGAGGCCGCCTCCAGCTTCGGCCAGGGCGGCTACGGTGCCTCGCGCTTCGACCGGCAGCCCAGCTTCGGCTCAAGCTATCAGACACCCGGCTGGCAGCGCGCCCAGGCGGCCAGGGCAGCGCCCCCCAGGGACGGCGGCACGCAGGCCGGGCAGGCCGGCCGCTGGGGCGCGGAAGGTGGCGGTTTTGGCAAAACGATGCAGGGCAGCCAGCGCCATGGCCCGAAACTGATCGAGGGCGAACTCATCGCCAAGTCGAGCGGCCCGGCCTCGGAATTCGGCGTCGGTGCCCGCGTCTTCCACATCAAGTTCGGCCCCGGCGACGTTTTCGCCGTCGACGGCAACAAGCTCACCGTCGATTTCGACAAGGCCGGCCGCAAGATGGTGCTGGATGCGTTCGTGCAGCGGGGGTGAGAGACCGGTTCGTGCTGCGCGATAAGCGCCATAAGTCTCGAACTGGTTGAACCTTTTTCAAAGCTGCGGCGACCCATGATCACGGGGCGGGTGGTCCGCTCCCGAACGATCAGGAGAGCCACCATGTCCATCCGTTTCAATCGCCTTGCCCTTGCCGCGGCGGCGCTGGGCCTCGCCATCGCTGGTTCAGCCATTGCCACGTCGAGCGCCGAAGCCAGCCCGCGTCATGGCGGCTGGGGTCATCACGGCCATTTCGGGCCTGGCTTTGGCCATGGCCGTGGCCGATGGGGCCGGGGTTACTGGGGTCCGCGTTTCGTCGGTGTCGGGTATGGCGGCTATGGCCCGCGCTGCCGGCTTGTCGAGCGCCACAATCGCTGGGGCGAGATCGTGATCCGCAAGGTCTGCTTCGGGCCGGGATGGCGTTGAGCCCATGGCTCGATACTCTGGCAAAGTCCGAAACATCGTCAGGCCAAGAGAAAACCCGCCGGCTCGCACCGGCGGGTTCATCATTCGATCAAGTGAGGCGCGTGACGCTCAGGCAACCTGCTGGATCGCGGACAGCTTCCAGTCGGCAGTGCCTTCGCCCGGTGCGCGCACGAAGGTCCAGATCTCGGTGACCTCGGCCACTTCGGTCAGGTTGCCTTCGACCGTGCGGCCGGTCTTGCGGTCAAGCAGCGCGTCCGAGATCGAGTAGCGCATCGCGACCGTGGCGAACTCGCCTTCGGCTTCGCGCCAGGCTTCCGACAGATCGCCCTGCAGCAGCTTGACGTTGGCAATGCGGTTGACGACGCCCTTGGCTTCATTGTCCGAGAGATCACCCTCGAAATACGAGGCCATTTCCGGCGTCAGCAGTGCGCGCAGCGCAGCAACATCCTCGCTGCTGTAGGCACCCTGCACATTGCCGAGCAGCTTTTCAAACGCGCCGAAGTCCTCGCCGGTCAGGTTGAGCGGCTGGAGAGCCGGCTGGGCCTGGGTGGCTGCGCCGCCCATCATGCCGCCAAGCGTCTGGCGCTGCATCGGGTTCTGGGCGGGCTGCGCGTCGCGCTGCATGCCGCCTGCAGGGGTGGCCATCGCGGCTTCGCGGCGGCTGCGCAGGAAGCGCATGACCAGGAAGATCACGCCGCCGATCAGGGCCAGCTGCAGCAGGAAGCCGAAGATACCGGCCAGCGAGGCGAGGCCCGAGAAGAAGCCGGCACCGGACAGCAGGCCGAACAGGCCGGCACCGAGCAGGCCGGCACCCAGACCCATCATCAGGTTGCGCGCCATCGAAGGACGGGCGGCCTGCGCAGCGGCACCGGCAGCGGCACCGGCGGGCGCAGCAGCGGCGGCAGACGGAGCGCCCTGATTGATGGTGCGGTTCATCGGCTGGGCGGTGCCAGGCGCGGTGTTGGTCTTGGGCGGCGCGACATTGGTCTGCGAGCCACGGCTGCCCGAACTCTTGCTGCCGCCGGGGCGGGCATCGACGGTGGTGATGCTCAGCGCAACAACGCCGGCCAGCATGGTCATGAGTGCCAGACGATTTAACGTCTTTGACATGGTAATTTCCTCCATAGGCTCAACGCCTTAGCCATACATAGCATGTCTTTCGCAAAGTTTAAGGGGCCTGCGGCGATTCATTTCGCATTCATGTTGCCCCGGCCGGACCATGCCGGTTCCGTGGCCAAATCCGTGGCTCGCATCCCCTCACGCATCATGCTAGAGGCGCTGCCATGCGCGAAGGTCTCCTGCCCCACACCGTCACCACGGTCCTCAAACTCTCGACAACCGTGGGCCGGGCCCGTGCCATCACCGAGCTTCTTGGCGAGGTGCTGGACCCGGGCGAGACAGCCGTCTCGGCCTTCGAGATCGATGACGAAGCCGAGGAATCACCCTGGTTCGTCGAGGTTTTCTTCGCCTCTCCTCCGGATGAGGACGCCATCCGCAATCTGATCGGGCCGATCGTCGGAGAGGATCTCAGCGAGGCCGTGTTCACGGCAGTGGAGGCGCGCGACTGGGTCAAGGCCAGCCTCGACGGGTTGAAGCCCGTCCGTGCCGGCCGCTTTATGGTCCATGGCAGCCATGATCGCGACGCGGTGCGCGCCAACGACATCGCCATCGAGATCGAGGCCGGCCTCGCCTTCGGCACAGGGCATCATGGCACCACGGCCGGCTGCCTTCTGGCCATCCACGATGAACTCAAGCGCCGCCGCCCCGCCCGCGTGCTGGACATCGGCACCGGCACAGGGCTGCTCGCGCTCGCCGTTGCCAAGCACCTGAAGCAGCGCGTCGTCGCCGGCGACATCGATGCCGTCGCAGTCGAGGTCACGCGCGAGAATGCAGCGCTCAACCATGCGCCCGGCCTGCTCGATCTTTACGTCGCGCCCGGTGTGCGCCACGCCAAGGCGGGGCGCTGGCAACATTTCGATCTGGTCATTGCCAACATCCTGCAACGCCCCTTGATGCGGCTGGCGCGCGATGTGTCGCTGGTTTTGAAGCCCTCGGGCACGCTGGTCCTGTCAGGTCTGCTGCTGCGCGATGTGCCGGGCGTGCTCGCCGCCTATGGCATGCAGGGCTGGAAGCTCTCGGCCCGCAGCGCCCGAGAGGGCTGGGCGACGCTGGTGCTGAAACGCAACGGCGCGGCCCCAAGGCCGCGCCGCGCGCTATCCTGAGCTTCGACTGCCCACAACATCGCGCGGACATAAGGCAACCCGTCTTCGGGGTCAGAACCCGAGCGGGCCGTACTGCGCCTCGAGTTCGTCGCGCGTCTGGCGCATGTCCCGGATCACCGCATCGGTGAACTGCCAGATATCGACAATCGTCGCGGCAGTGGTGTTCCAGGCCTTGATGATGAAAGCGATCATGGTGATCTCCTGTCGGGTTGGTTCGTCGGCAAGCATGCCGGCGGGCCGGCTCTTGCTTCAGCGGGCAAATGGCAGTTTTGCGTCGTCAGCCAGCGTCACCTTCGGCAGATCGCCGACAATCAGGCTGGTCTCGTCGACGAGGTAGCCGCGGGCCCGCATCGCGCGGCTGGCGGCGTGCATCCGGCTTTCGGCCAGGGCATTGATCACGCGCATGATCAGCGAAGGGCGCGCATCGCGCTCGGCGAGCGGGCCGGCAAAGACCGTTCCGGTGCAGGCGTAGGCCATGGGGGGCATCCTTTCAGATCGTTGACTGGGTCAACTCGGCGTCGCGGCATGGCCAAAGCCAGACCGTTCTTGCTTGGAGAGCCCCTTGTGGGGGCACGTTTCCCGGCGTTCTTCTACGACCAGAGGTGGAGATGATTGCTGCAGTGCGAAAGATTATCTCGCACATGCGAAGAGTGCGTTGGACGCATGACAGGTTAAAGTTTCTTAATTATCATGCATTGGATGCATATTAAGGCAGCACTGTGCCCAACTGGACGGCAGCGGACCTTGCGCCTAGGCTTTGCCTGCCATCCCGCCTGAAACCACCCTCCAGAAAAGCCGCGCAGCCGCCATGTCCGTGATGCCACCCAAAAGTGCTGCCCGTTGCCAGTTCCAGAGCTTTGATGAGCCTTCCAGCCCCGCCACCGTTGCTCCCCGCATCGCGGCCCTCCGGGCGAGGCTGGCTGAACTCGGTCTTGCCGGCTTCGTGATCCCGCGCTCCGACCAGCACCAGGGCGAATATGTGCCCGCCTGCGATGAGCGACTGGCCTGGGCCACAGGGTTCACCGGCTCGGCCGGCTCGACCGTGGTGCTGGCCACAGAGGCCGCGCTGATCGTTGACGGCCGCTACACGTTTCAGTCCGCTGCGCAGACAGACACTGCCGTCGTCACGCCGGTCCAGATGGCCAGCCTCTCCCAGGAGGCCTGGATCGAGGCCCACTTGCCGGCTGGCGGCGTGCTCGGTTTCGACCCATGGGTGCATACCCCCGATCAGGTAACCCGCCTCGAGAAGGCTGCAGCCCGCGCCGGAGGCAGCCTTCGCGCCGTTACCCCTAACCCGATCGACGCGCTCTGGCAGAACAGGCCCGCGCCCCCCTGCGGCGCGGTGACGCTCTATCCGGAGCAACTGGCCGGCGAGAGCGCCGCCTCCAAGCTGGCGCGGCTGCGCGAGGCGCTGGCCAAGGCGCGCTGCGACGGCCTTGTGATCAGCGATCCGCACAACCTGTGCTGGCTGCTCAACATCCGGGGCTCGGATGTGCCGCACACCCCGCTGGCGCTCGGCTATGCCATCGTCGGGCGCGAGGGTCCGGTCCGCATCGTGATGAACCCGGCCAAGTTTGGGCCACCAGTCTTGGCAACGCTCGCTCCCCTCGCCGAAAGCCTCGATCCGGCACAGTTCGTGCCGGAACTGCAGCGTCTGGCACCGGGCAGGACATGGCGCCTCGAAGCATCGAGCGCCGCATCGGCCATCCGCGATGTCATCACGGCAGCTGGCGGGATCGCCGACATGGGGGCCGATCCGGTCGCGCTGATGAAAGCGGCCAAGAACGCCACCGAGATTGCCGGCTCGCGCGCCGCCCAC
>JAPLOV010000187.1:14076-28805 GCA_026400565.1 Hyphomicrobiales bacterium
CGGCTGTCACCCGCTTCCTGGCATGGTTTGCCGGTGCCGCCCCGGCTGGCGACCTGACCGAGATCGATGCCGCCGTCGAACTGGAGCGGTTCCGGCGCGAGACCAACGTGCTGCGCGAGATCTCCTTCGGCTCGATCTCCGGTGCCGGTCCGAATGCCGCCTTGCCGCACTATCGTGTGACGACAGCCTCGAACCGGGTCATCGAGCCAGGCATCTTCCTGATCGATTCTGGCGGGCAGTACGAGGATGGCACCACCGATATCACCCGCACGCTGGCGGTAAAGCAGGTGACGCCCGAGATGCGGACGCACTACACCCTGGTGCTCAAGGGCCATGTCGCCATTTCGCGCGCTGTCTTTCCAAAGGGCGTATCCGGGGCCCAGATCGATGCCCTCGCCAGGGTGCCGCTCTGGCAGGCGGGCCTCGATTTCGACCATGGCACGGGCCACGGCGTCGGCGCTTATCTGTCAGTCCATGAGGGGCCGCAGCGCATCTCGAAGCTCGGCCACACCGCGCTCGAAGCCGGCATGATCCTGTCCAACGAGCCCGGCTACTACCGGGAGGGCCAGTATGGCATCCGGATCGAGAACCTGATGATCGTCGAGCCGCGCACCATTCCGGGCGGCGATCGCGAGATGCTGGGCTTCGAGACCGTGACACTTGCCCCTTATGACCGCGCCCTGATCGACCCTGCGATGCTGGACACGAGCGAGCGCGGCTGGATCGATGCCTATCACGCCCGCGTGCTGGCCGAGATTGGCCCACTGCTTCCCGCTGCCGACCGCGATTGGCTCGCGGCGGCCTGTGCCCCGCTCTAGCTGGACTCCGCACAGGCCCACATCCGCGACCGCGCGCCAGTGTCGGGCGCCGGTGTCGCGCAGCCGGTGTCGCGTCTGAAACTGTTATGCTATAACAGCTTCTAAAACTGCTCCCTGATCACCACATCGGACAGGCAAGGGTGTTGCATCCGCCTGTTCCGCCAGCCCGAAAGACCCGCTCCGATGACCGACAAGATTCCCGTCACCGTGCTCACAGGCTATCTCGGCGCAGGCAAGACCACCTTGCTCAACCGCATCCTGAGCGAGCCGCATGGCAAGAGGTATGCGGTCATCGTCAACGAGTTCGGCGAGATCGGCATCGACAACGATCTCGTGGTCGGTGCCGACGAGGAAGTCTTCGAGATGAACAACGGCTGCATCTGCTGCACCGTGCGTGGCGACCTGATCCGGATCATCGATGG
This sequence comes from Hyphomicrobiales bacterium, assembly GCA_026400565.1. Classification (GTDB taxonomy): domain Bacteria; phylum Pseudomonadota; class Alphaproteobacteria; order Rhizobiales; family Beijerinckiaceae; genus Allobosea. Next base: position 15,317 of record JAPLOV010000187.1, read on the forward strand.
ACTGATGAAGCGCAAGGGCAAGTTCGACGCCATCATCGTCGAGACCACCGGCCTTGCCGACCCGGCCCCCGTGGCCCAGACCTTCTTCATGGACCAGGATGTCGGCGATCGCGCCAGACTGGACGCCGTGGTCACGGTGGCTGATGCCAAGTGGCTCACCGAGCGGCTGAAGGATGCGCCCGAGGCCAAGAACCAGATCGCCTTTGCCGATGTCATCATTCTCAACAAGACCGACCTCGTGACGCCAGCCGAGCTTGATGCCGTCGAAGCCACAATCCGTGCCATCAATCCGGCTGCCAAACTGCACCGGACCACGAAATGCGCCCTGCCCATCGCCGATGTGCTCGACCGCAACGCCTTCGATCTTGACCGCATTCTCGACATCGAGCCCGACTTTCTGGAGGAGGGCCACCACCATCACCATGCCGAGGATATCCGCTCGATGTCCTTCGAGATCAGGGGCGATGTCGATCCGGACAAGTTCATGCCCTGGATTCAGGATCTGACCCAGGTCAAGGGCGGCGACATCCTGCGCTGCAAGGGCATCCTTGCCTTCCGCAACGAACCAAAGCGCTTCGTCTTCCAAGGCGTGCACATGATCCTCGATGGCGACCTCCAGCGCGACTGGCGCAAGGATGAGACGCGCGTCAGCCGCGCCGTGTTCATCGGCCGCAATCTCGATCGCGAGGAGATCAGAAAAGGCTTCTTTGCAACAGCGGCCTGATCGGTCAAACAAACACCATGATCTCGCTTGCGCCCCCTGCCTCGCTGACCCAGCATGTCACCCCGCTTGACGCGGGCTCCCACGTCATCGCCGCTGCCTGGCCTGGCGGCGTGCCCGCGCTGGCGCTGGCCGGCGGCGCGGTGATGCTGGGCCTGCCAGGTCTCCAGCGCCGCATCGACATCCATGGCGGGGCCGGACTTCTGGTCGCGGCCAGCACACCGGGCCGGCTGGTCACCGGCGGCGGCGATGGCCGGGTCTGCTCGCTCGGAGCCACTGGCGAGCCTGCCGAAATCCACCGTGACCCCAAGGGTTCGTGGATCGACGCGCTGGCGGCAAGCCCCACCGGCAGCGTGGCCTGGAGCATCGGCAAGCGCGTCACCGCCTGCGACGACAAGGGCCGCCTCAAGACCATCGAGCTATCAAGCACAGCGCAGGGCCTCGCCTGGTTTCCCAAGGGATACCGCCTCGCCATTGCCCGCTACAATGGCGCGAGCCTGTGGTTCCCCAACACGCAGACCCTGCCTGAGTTTCTCGAATGGAAGGGCGCGCATCTGGACGTCAGCATCTCCGCTGATGGCCGTTTCGTGGTGACCTCGATGCAGGAACTGGCCCTGCATGGCTGGCGGCTGCCCGCGAAGCCGACCGAGAAGGTCGCGCACATGCGCATGAGCGGCTATCCGGCGAAGTCGCGATCCTTCTCGTGGTCGCATGACGGCATGTGGCTGGCCACCAGCGGGGCCGATGCCGTGATCATCTGGCCCTTCCAGGGCGATGGCCCCATGGGCAAGGCCCCACGCGAGTGCGGGGTGCGCCGCGCCCGCGTCAGCCAGGTGACATTCCACCCTGGCGCCTACGTCATCGCCGCCGGCTATGACGATGGCTGCATCATGCTGCTGCGCATGACCGATGCCTCGGAACTGGTGGCGCGCCATGCCACCAGGGGCAGCGCCATCACCGCGCTGGGCTGGGACAAGACGGGCAGGCATCTGCTGTTCGGCTGCGAGGACGGGGCCGCCGGCCTTCTCGCGCTGCCGACCTGAGGTGGTGCCATGGCGCTTGGCGGCATCTGGAAAGCCGGCTTCGGCAAACCGAAAGCAGACCCCGAAACGCTCGCCCGTATCAAGCAGATCACCCGCACGGTGCTGGACCTGCCTGAGGATGCAACGGTCTCGGCCAACGAGATCCTCTGCGCGGACCCTTCCTGCCCCGGCCAGGAAACCGTTGTGCTGGTGATGGTGCCCGGCCAGCGCACACGGGCCTACAAGATCCAGGCCGCCATGGCCGAGGTCACGCAGGACATGCTGCGCGAGGCCATCAAGGCAGCATCCGGCCTGTCCTGACAGGCCTGCCGCAAGCCGTCAGAAGAAACTCTGCGGATCAACATCGACCTGAACGCGCACCGAACCCCGGGCTTTGGGGGCACGCTTCAGCCAGTCCCGCAGATAGGCCTGCAGGTCGAAGGCCCTGTCCGTCTTGACCAGAAGCCGGAACCGGTGCCGGCCCCTGAGCAGCGCGATCGGCGCTTCCGCTGGCCCCAGCACCATGACCTCGGCGGGAGCCTCCGCCGAGCGGGCCAGATCGCGCGCATGGCGCTCGGCATCGTTCCTGTCCGCCGCCGACACCACCAGCGCGGCAAGACGTCCGAAGGGCGGCAGCCCCGCCGCCTCGCGCTGGGCAATCTCGGTGCGATAGAATTGCTCCGGATCACCCGACAGCAGGGCCTCGATGACAGGATGCTTCGGCTGGTGACTCTGCAGCAGTGCCCTGCCCGGCCTGTCGCCGCGCCCGGCACGGCCCGTCACCTGCTGGAGCACCTGGAAGGTCCGTTCCGCCGCACGGGGGTCGCCGGACGCCAGCCCGATGTCGGCATCGATCACCCCCACCAGCGTCATGCCAGGGAAATTGTGCCCCTTGGCCACCAGTTGCGTGCCGATCACGATCTGGAATGCGCCATCGGCCACGGCCTGCAACTCCTGCTTCAGCCGTTCTGTGCCGCCGGGGAAATCGCTGGACAGGACGATGCTGCGCGCCTCTGGAAAGGTCGTCGCCACCTCCTCTGCCAACCGTTCGACCCCCGGCCCGCAGGCCACCAGGCTTTCGGCCTCGCCGCAACTCGGGCAGGCATCGGGCCGCCGCTCGACATGGCCGCAATGATGGCAGACCAGCGCCCGCCTGAAGCGGTGTTCGACCAGCCAGGTCGAGCAGTTAGGACACTGGAAGCGGTGCCCGCAGGCCCGGCACAGCGTCAGAGGGGCATAGCCGCGCCGGTTGAGAAACAGCAAGGATTGCTCGCCGGCCTCCAGGTTCTGCCGCACGGCCGCTTCCAGCACCGGCGAGATCCAGCGCCCCCGCACCGGGCCTTGCCGCGTCAGGTCGATCGCCGAAAGATCCGGCAATGTCCGGCCGCCGAAGCGCTGTTCGAGCCGAACATGCCGATAGCGGCCCCGCTCGGCATTGACACGGCTCTCGATCGAGGGCGTGGCCGAGGCCAGCACCGCCGCTGCCTGCTCGAAGCGTGCCCGCACCACCGCCATGTCGCGGGCATGATAGGACGCGCCGTCCTCCTGCTTGTAGGCCGCCTCATGTTCCTCATCGACCACGATCAGCGCGAGGTCGCGAAACGGCAGGAACAGCGCCGAGCGGGCACCGGCCACCACCAGCGCCTCACCGCTGGCCACAGCCGCATGAAGCCGCTCGCGCTTGCGGCCGGCCACGCCCGAATGCCACAGCGCCGGCGGCACGCCGAAACGGGCGGCGAAGCGGTCCGTGAACTGCGCCGTCAGCGCGATCTCCGGCATCAGGATCAGGCATTGCCGGCCCGCCGCGACTGCTTCTGCAACGGCTTCGAAATAGACCTCCGTCTTGCCCGAACCGGTCACGCCTTCGAGCAGGGCAATGGCGAAGGTCCGCTCCTTCACCATGCCCGCCAGCTCCGCCGCCGCCCCGCTCTGAAGCGCCGACAGCGGCGGGTGCGGATAGGCCGGGTCCGGCCTTGGTGCCACCTCGGCCTGCGGCAGAGGCTCGACCAGGAAGGTGCCTTCATCCACCAGCGCATCGATCACGGCGCTGGACACGCAGGCCATCTCGCAAAGGGCGCTTTTCGCGACGAGCACCCCCCCTTCTGCCGCCGCGATGGCGCGGGCCCGCGCCGGCGTCAAGCGCCTCGGGGGAGGCCCGACCAGACGCACGCCAAGTCGCAGCCGCTCTGGCCTTGCATCAGGCTCGGGCGCGCGCAGGGCCAGTGACAGGGCTGAGCCACGCGGATTGAGCGTGTACCATGCCATCCAGTCGACAAGCTGGCGCATCCGCTCCGACATCGGCGCCGCATCAAGGCGGCTGAGCACGGGCTTGAGATTGTCGCCGCGTTCTGCCCTGAGGCCCCAGACCACACCCGTCGCCTCACGTGCGCCCAAAGGCACACGCACCACATCGCCTGGTGCCAGCACAAGGCCGGTGGGCACGCGATACGAATAGGCCGTGTCGACCGCGACTGGAATGAGCACATCGGCGATGGCAGCCTCGCCGGCAGTCTTCTGTGGCATGGGGTCGGAAGGCGCGGCGCTCATGCCTGCGCAGATAGCATCGATTCGCCGGCTGGCCCCAATCAGTTTGATATCCGTTAACCCCGCCACGGCACACTCGCGCCATGCCCAATGCACCGACGTCCAGTTCCTTCTTGCCCGAGCCCTTGGCCCCGCCTCTGGCAGCGGCCTTCGCAGCCTGGCTCGGCAACCTCGAACACGAACGCCGCGCCTCGCCGCACACGCTTGAAGCCTACCGTCGCGACGTGATGCAGTTCCTCGCCTTCCTGCGGACCCATGCCGACGAGCCGCCGACCCTGGCAGGGCTCGGCGCGCTGAAACCGGTCGACATCCGGGCCTTCCTCGCCGCACGACGACGTGATGGCATCGAGAGCCGCACGCTGATGCGCCAGCTCGCCTCGCTCCGGTCATTTGCCCGCCATCTCGAACAGAACGGCCTCGCCAATGCCTCGGCCATCGTCAACGTGCGAGGCCCGCGCATCGCGCGCACCTTGCCGCGCCCCATCGCCGCGCCCGCTGCCCGCGCGCTGACCAGCGCCGGGACGCGCGATGGCGAGGAACGCGCGCCGTGGATTCTCGCCCGCGATTCTGCCGTCCTGGCGCTGCTCTATGGCTGCGGACTGCGCATCTCGGAAGCGCTGGGCCTGCAGCGGCGCGATGCGCCGGTGGCCGGCAAGGACAGCATTATCGTGCTCGGCAAGGGCGGTAAGCGCCGCGAATCGCCGGTCATCGCGCCAGTAAGCGCAGCCATTGCCAGCTATCTGGAGCAATGCCCCTGGAAGCTGGCCCCGGACGGCCCGCTCTTCGTGGGCGCACGCGGAGGCCCGTTGTCGCCGCGCATCATCCAGCTGGCGGTGGAGCACATGCGCGGCGCGCTTGGACTGCCGGCCAGTGCGACGCCCCATGCCCTGCGCCATTCCTTCGCGACGCATCTGCTCGGGCGCGGCGGCGATCTCAGGGCGATCCAGGATCTTCTCGGCCATGCCTCGCTGGCAACCACACAGATCTACACAAGCATCGACGCAAGCCGGCTGATGGCGGCCTACCGGAGCGCCCATCCGCGCGCCTGAACCGCACGACACGCCCGGACTTGGCGGAAACCTCATGCTTGAATCCGGCAACCCCTTAACCACTCGGAAAGCGAATTGCCATAAACATTCTCCAACTGTTTCAGAGTGGATTTGACACATGACGTCTGCCTTCAGCGCAATCGAACCAGGCGAGCTTGGTATCCTGGTCGCGGATCCGTCCGCCGAAACGCGCGCCATGGTCATGCAGGCTGTGCGGGAGAACATGCCTGATGCCCGTATTCACGAGGCCAAGTCAGGTCCCGAAGCTCTGGCGCTGCTGCGCGCCCAGAAGATCGACGCGGTGGTCATGGACGTGACCATGCCGCAATTGTCGGGCCCGGACGTGATCACGGAAGCCCGCCGCGACGGCAAGCAGCCGTTCCTGATCCTCACCTCGTCGGTCATGCTGCCCAACTGGGGCATGCTGTGCACCGAGTTGATGGCCTACGAGTTTCTCAAGAAGCCCTTCATGCCCGATGATTTCGGGCTGCTGCTTGGCAACTTTGCCAGAATGAACCAGACCACCCGGGTGCTGATCGCCGATGCTGGCGACCAGACCCGCGCCATGGTGCGCAAGGTGGTCAGCGCCAGCCGCTTCAAGATGGACATCCACGAGACAGACAATGGCGGCTACGCCATCAAGCTGGCGCGGATGAAGCCCTTCGACCTTGTGCTGATGGATTGCAATCTCAATGGAATCAGCGGGCTGGAAGCAGCCTGCCAGATGCTGCAGCTGCATCCCGAAACGACCGTGGTCTCGATCCTGCCGTCCAATGACGGAGGCCTCGGCCAGTCGCTCAAGCATCTCGGCCTCAAACATTTCCTGCGCAAGCCGTTCTTCACACGCGACATCGATCAGCTGCTGCACTCGGTCCATAACCTGCGCCGGCCATATCTCATGAATGCCCTGAAGAAGGCAGCCCAGACGGCGCTGGCCAGCTAGCGGCCCCTCCCAACCCTCCTTCTGTCCACCGCATTGTCCGGCTCTGCATGCACGATCTGCAACGCAGGCTCTGGCCCTCCGCGCCAACCCGCGCCATGATGCGTCAAAGCCCGGCCAAAGACACGGGCGCATGAAAAACACGGGCGCATGAAAAACACGGGCGCATGGATGGGAGGCTGGTGATGGCAGGACGATTGAGGAACAAGACGGCGTTGGTGACAGCGGCAGGACAGGGCATTGGCCGCGCCATTGCCGAAGCCTTTGTCCGCGAAGGCGCGCGCGTCATCGCCACCGACCTCGATGTCGCCAAGCTTGCTGACCTGCCGCGCGTCACCCGGCGCAGGCTCGATGTGCGGTCGTCAAGGGCCGTGAGCGCCCTCGCCGCCAAGCTTGGCCAGGTCGATATCCTCGTCAATGCCGCCGGATTCGTGCATCACGGCACCATTCTCGATTGCAGCGAGGACGACTGGGATTTCTCCTTCGACCTCAACGTCACCTCGATGCACCGCATGATCCGCGCCGTCCTGCCGGGCATGCTGGCGGCCGGCGGCGGCTCGATCGTCAATATTGCTTCCGGCGCCAGTTCGGTCCGCGGCATCCCGAACCGTTATGCCTATGGCATGACCAAGGCGGCGGTGATCGGCCTGACCAAGGCTGTCGCGGCAGATTTCATCAAGCGCGGCGTGCGAGCCAACGCGATCTGCCCGGGCACCATCCAGTCGCCCTCGCTGGATCAGCGCATCGCCAGCCTTGCCGCCAGCACCGGCACAGGCATCGATGAGGTGCGTCAGGCCTTCGTCGACCGCCAGCCGATGGGCCGCCTCGGCACGGCCGAAGAAGTGGCGAACCTGGCCGTATATCTGGCCTCCGACGAAGCCAGCTACACCACAGGCCACATCCACATGGTCGATGGCGGCTTTGCCCTCTGACCATCCCGCGCGCCTCGCAGCCGCGTTCGTTTAACGGAAGTCTGACAGCATGCACATTCTTGTCCTCGGCGCTGCCGGCATGGTCGGCCGCAAGTTCCTCGAACGGCTGGCTGACGATGGCCATCTCGGTGGCAAGGCCATCCGGCACGCCAGCTTGCATGACGTCGTCATGCCGGCTGCGCCCGCAGGCGCTGCCTTCACCGTCAGCCTTTCGGCCAGCGACCTGTCAGCCGCAGGCGAGGCAGCCAAGCTGGTGGCCGGGCGGCCAGACCTCATCGTGCATCTGGCGGCCATTGTCTCGGGCGAGGCCGAGGCCGATTTCGACAAGGGCTACCGCATCAACCTCGACGGCACCCGCGACCTGTTCGAAGCCGTACGCGCCGTCGCAGACGGTTATTGTCCGCGTCTTGTCTTCACCTCCTCGATCGCCGTCTTCGGCGCCCCTTTCCATGACCGGATCGGCGATGAGTTCCACCTGACGCCGCTCACCAGCTATGGAACGCAGAAGGCCATCGGCGAGTTGCTGCTGGCCGATTACAGCCGTCGCGGCATCTTCGATGGCATCGGCATCCGCCTGCCCACGGTGTGCGTGCGGCCCGGCAAGCCGAACAAGGCCGCATCCGGGTTCTTCTCGAACATCATCCGCGAGCCGCTGGCCGGGCTTGAAGCCGTGCTGCCGGTCTCGGACGATGTGCGGCACTGGCATGCCAGCCCGCGCTCCGCCGTCAACTTCCTCATCCACGCGGCAACCATGAACCTGGCCGCCGTCGGCCCTCGCCGCAATCTCAGCATGCCGGGGTTGTCCTGCACGGTGGCCGAGCAGATCGCGGCTCTGGAGCGCATTGCCGGCAAGACCGTCACCGCCAGGATCAGGCGCGTGCCAGATCCGGTCATTCAGGGTATTGTTGCCGGCTGGCCACGCAATTTCGATCCGGCCCGGGCACTGGCCCTCGGCTTCCGGTCAGAAACCAGTTTCGACGACATCATTCGGGTGCACATCGACGACGAACTGGGCGGCAGCTTCGTGTCCTGACGCCGCCAGGCCTATGGCGACGTTCAGTTCGCCAGTCGTCGCAAGGTCAGTTCGGAACCGCCCGGCGGGTCCTTCCGCCACTCGTTCTCGGCTGCCCAGACCAATGTCATTTCGTGGCCGCGCCGCGCGATCAGATGGATCTTGCCGCCTGTATAGCGCCATGCCACGGCATCGAAGACCTGAAGGCCCTTGTCGCGGCATCGCGTCGAGAAACTCGCCAGGAAGCGGCCGTCGGCAGCGCCGGGATTGGTGCCCAGCACGATCCGGCAGACCTCCTGCCCACCATAGCGGAACATGGCATAGGTGCCGGGAATGCTCTCGCGCTGCGGGGCCTTCGCAGGATCGAAGGCGATGCGCGGTGCGGCTGGCGCATTGGCGATGCTCGGCACATAGCGCCTTGGCTTGCCCAGTGAATCGATCTGGTAATCCGCGCCATCCGCAGAGGCCTTCAGTCTGAAGGCCTCGCTGTCCTCGCTGAACGACAGGACCGGCTGGCCTGATGCATCGGTGAGCCGGATCAGGCCAGCCTCGGACACCGTCCAGGCGCTGATCCTGCCCAGGATCGGCAGGCTGCGCCGGCAGGTCGCTGGATAACCCAGGGCCCGCCCGCCCTTCACCTCGACATTGCGCAAGGTGATCCTGCACTTGCGGGCACCGCCCTGCCCGATCAGTTCCCACGCGCCGGCAAGTTGCTGCACAGCGGGCGGCACGGCTGGGGGGCGCGCGCCCTGCGCCATGGCAACCACCGGAAGCAGGGCAACCCCGGCCACAACCACAGCTGCCACCGGGCCGAACATGCGCAGGGTCGATGAGATCAGCGTCGGGGCCATGGGGTTTCCGCCACCGGTGTGAGAGGACCTTTTCCGGCAAACCAGCTTGTCAGGTTATCGATCTGCAATTGGCCCATGCCTTCGCGCGTATGGTGCGAGGCCGAGCCGACATGCGGCAGCAGCATGACATGGTCCATGCCAATCAACTCGGCCGGCACACGTGGCTCGTCCTCGAAGACATCAAGACCGGCCGACAGGATCAGCTTGTCCCGCAGGGCCGCGATCAGCGCTGCCTCGTCCACCACCGAACCGCGCCCGACATTGACGACGATGCCATCGGGGCCGAGGGCTTTCAGCACATCGGCATTGATGAGATGGCGCGTCTGTTCGCCGCCCGGCGCGACGCTGACCAACGTGTCGACGTCTGCAGCCATGGCCAGCAGCGACGGGTAGTAGCGGTAAGGCACATCCGCCTGCCGGCTTCGGCCATGATAGGCGATGGGAACGCCGAACGCCTCCAGGCGCCGGGCGACCGCCTTGCCGATGCGCCCGAGCCCGACGATGCCGATGCTGCGGGTGCGCAGGCTGGTGGTGAGGGGATAGGGCTTCTGCAGCCATTGCCCGGCCCTGAGGTAACGGTCGGCCTGCGGCAGCTGCCGGATGGTGCCCAGCAGCAGGCCGAGAGCCAGATCCGCCACTTCTTCGGTCAGCACATCGGGCGTGTTGGTGACGATGATCCCCCGGCTCGCTGCGGCATCGGCATCGATGGAATCATAACCGACGCCAAAATTGGCAATGATTTCCAGAGCCGGCAGACGCGCCATCAATCCCGCATCCAGCATTGCCTTTGAGCCGGCCATGGCAATGGCACGCACGCCGGACAGCGCGGCAAAGCCGGCCTCGTCCTTTGGCAGGGCATGGACGGTGAAAGCCGCTTCGAGCCGGCTGGCCACGTAGGGCATCGTACCGCCGACAGCGAGAATTTCAGGCTTGGACATGACAACCCGGCAGCGCACGTGGTGAATCGTGCGCCACCTTTCCCGGCAAAGGGCGGCAGCGTCAAGCGGCCAGACGCGCAGTCGTGCCGCGCACCACCAGCGCCGGCGCAACCCTGAGCCGCTTTGGCGGCATGGTCGGCGCGTTCATGCGCTCGTTGAGCACATCGAGAGCCTTGTGAACCATCTCGATATGGTTGCCGCGCACCGTCGTCAGGCCGGGGAAGGAGGCGGCGGCCTCGGCAATGTCGTCGCACCCGATGATCGAGACATCGCGGCCCGGCTCGATGCCCTGCTGGCGCATCCCGACCATGGCGCCCAGCGCTGTCAGGTCGTTGTAGCAGTAGATCGCGGTCGGCCTGTCACGGCGTTCCAGCAGCCAGTGAGCCCCGTTGATGCCCGCCTCGCGCGTTTCAGCGCCCTGCACATGCAACGACGCATCAGGCGTCAACCCGGCAGCGACCATCGCCTTGCAATAGCCGGCATGGCGGGCCCGCCCGGTCGAGACATTGACCGAGCCGCCGAGCATGGCAATGCGCTTGTGGCCGAGGGAGACGAGATGGTTGACCGCCAGGGTCGCTGCCTGCTCATCGTCGACACCAACGAAATCAAAGCCGGTATCCTCGATCTCGCGCAAGATCTGCACGACCGGAATGCCGGAGGCGATGAGATGGTCGAGATGTTCGCTCTCGGTGCCCACCGTCGGGCAGAACAGCAGTCCGTCAGGTCGATACTCGCGCAAGGTGGTCAGCACCCGCTCCTGGCGCTCACTGTCGCCGGCGCAACTGCCGAACATCACGGTGCGGCCATTCTCGATGGCGCGCTGCTCCACCGCCGACAGGATCTCGGCGAAGTACGGGTTGAGGATATTGTGGAGCGCCACCGCGATGATGTTGGTGCGCGCCATTCGCAAGGCAGCAGCGCTGCGGTTGTAGGTGTAGCCGAGATCACGGGCGGTCTTCTTGACCTTGCGCTTGGTGTTGTCGGCGACCAGCGGACTGTCCCGCAGCGCCAGCGACACAGTCGCGGTCGAGACAGCCAGTTGTCGTGCGATCATCTGCAGCGTCACGCGCGAGCGGATCTTCCGAGCGCTTCCTATTTCGCTGTTGCCTTGAAACCCGTTCATGCGGCTTGCCTCGTGAGGCGTCGCGCACAATGCCGCTACCTCGACTGACAGTTTTACGCGGGGGAATGGATTCGGGCAAGAGATGTAACTCTACGTAGTCATTGACCAGCGTCAACTCAACTTGACACATATGGCGAAAGCTGAGCTCCGGCCAACGGCGCAGCCGAACCGCCGGCTATCAGGGCCGCGAGGTAGCGCGTGCCTCGGACAGCAGCCGGTCCGAAGCGGCCTCGATGACCGATGTCATGGTGCCAAAGAAGGCTTCGCGGCTCAGCCCCGGCGGGATCGACGGCAGCACCTCGACCACGATGGTGCCGGGATGGCGCAGAAACTTGCGCCGAGGCCAGAACACGCCGGAGTTCAGCGCCATCGGCACGCAGGTGATTCCGATCTGGTCATACATGTGGACGATCCCGTATTTGTACGCAGGCTTGGCACCTGGTGCCGTGCGTGTGCCTTCCGGGAAGATCACGACCTGCCGGCCATGGCGAATTTCCTCGCCAGCCCGCGCGTTCATGCGCGTCAATGCCGACGAGCCGCCCTTGCGGTCGATCGGGATCGAGCGTGCCTTCCACGTATACCAGCCGAACAGCGGCACCCATTGCAGTTCTCTCTTCAGCACGAAGGCCGGATCGTCCAGCACGCAGAACAGCGCGAAGGTCTCCCACATCGACTGGTGCTTGCAGGCAACCAGGAAGCCGCCCTGCGGGATGTTCTCGCGCCCCCTGAGTTCGAAGCGCGTGCCGCAGATCACCTTGAGCAACCACAAGGATGACCACGCCCACCCCCGCGCGAGAACGAGCATCCACGTGACCATGTTCAGATAGAACATGATGTTGAAGATCAAGGATCGGAGGTGCAGCATGCCTGCGGTCAAACACGACAGGCAGCCATGGCGTCAAGTCCGCCGGCCCGGAATTCGGCGCAAACCGGCCAGCCATCCTGCCGGAAGACCGTCGTTCCGGCACCGGCTCAAGGGCTTTCCGCCCGCTCGATCGGCAGATGTCCCAACGGTTTCTGTCGGCCTACCAGAACCGGCAGGCGTGAATGCTCCGGGTCGCTTTCGATCAGTTGGCGCAGCCGTGAGACCAGGAACTTCAGATACTCGGCACCCACGAGCCGGAACACGCCGGCATCGGACCACAGCCGCGTGATGTCGACGCTGTCGCTGACGACCGGGTAGCCGATCAGCCGCATGCCCTGCAAGGCATGCTGGAATTCGCCGACGGTGCGCGGCATGTGATAATTCGATGTCACGACCAGCAACGAGGTGAAGCCGTTGGACTGCGCCCAGCGCCGCGCCTCGATGGCATTGCCGATGGTGTTGCGGGCGCTCTTGCCGAGATCGACGCAGCACGCCGGGATGGGTCGCATATCACCAGCTTTGCGGGCGATCTCGTCCCGCCCGGTCTTCTGGTAAACGCCGCTGATCAGAAGCCGCCGGCCGCGGCCCTCGGCCAGCAGGCCAAGCCCATCCGACAGACGCTGCGAGCCGCCCGTCAGCACCACGATGCCGTCAGCGCGCTCCGGGTTGCGTGGCTCGAACGTGGCGATCGAGCGGCTGAAACCGATAAAGTCTGCAACCAGCCACAGTGCGGCACCAAGACCGAGCGCGAGCACGGCGAAAGCAGCCTGTCGTGCCCGTCGCCCGCCGGTGACAACAGGCAACGACTGCCTGGCCGACACCTTCGCATCGGGTACAATATCATGGCCGCGGATCAACGACATGCTGGGAAAATACAGTCCAATCGAGGCATCAAAGAGACAAGGCAATCAGGAACACAAAGCCGCACGATAGACCTGATGACCGAATTGGCAAGTCGGGCCCCTTTCGACAAGTCGGGCCCCTTTCGACAAGAAAGGCCACTCTCCACAAGACAGGCCCCGCAAAGGGCCGCGCCAGCCTCAGGCCATGTCCTTGAGGTGCCGCCGGACGGTCAGGCGCGAGACAAAACCCGCAATCAGTGCGACCACCGCCGCGATCAGAACCACGATGAGGTATCCGATCCAGCCGATCTCGAACGAGCCGAACAGCGCCTGCAACTGGTCAGCGCCCGGCCCGGAACTCCAGCTCAGACTGATCCAGCCCAGCACGGCCGTGACCACAAGCGCGACCAGTCCGCCGATGGCTCCGCCCTCCAGCCCGAGCTTCAGGAACCGGCCCTGGAATTCGCGTGCGATGAAGCTGTCATCGGCGCCGACCAGATGCAGCACCTCGACCGAATCCTGGCTGCCGGCCATCGCGCCGCGCGTGGCGAAGGCCACCGCAAGTCCCGCTGCCGCCGTCACCAGGATGACCACGACCACCCCGGCTAGGATGAGCGTGTTGGCCATGGTCGACAGCCGGCCGATCCACA
>JAPLOV010000213.1 GCA_026400565.1 Hyphomicrobiales bacterium
AGCGGGACTTCGGCGGTGGGGATGAGCCAGTGCTCATCAAATCTTGGTGCTTCTTCGAAATCCCGTACAATTGTTCGTCCATCGCCTGCCAATCTTTCGAGTTCAACCTTCTTGTCATGCCATTTGAGGCGCTCTTCGATAGTGGATGTTTTCAACGCTCGGAACTGATCATCCGCAAACTTTGGCAGTTGCGCGGTCCCGAACATCGCCTCATCGCGCACCAGCAGCGGCGGGTTCACCTCCGTGTAGCCATGCAAGCCGTCTTTTTCGGCCTGCGTGTGCGTGTCGAGAAAGAACTGGCCGATGGCCCGCTCCAGCCGCGCAAGGCTGCCCTTCAGCACCACGAAGCGCGCGCCGGACAGCTTCGCCGCCGTCTCGAAATCCATCATGCCGAGCGCTTCGCCAAGGTCCCAGTGCTCCTTGGGCGCAAAGTCGAGGGCTGGCTTGGCCCCATGCCTCGACTTTTCCGTATTGCCATGCTCGTCGCTGCCCACCGGCACATCGGCCTGCGGCACATTGGGGATCGCGGCAAGCGCATTGTGCAGCGCCTCGGAGGCGGCGCGTTCGGCGTTCTCCAGCTCAGGGCCAGCTTCCTTCAGGCGCGCAACCTCGGCCTTCAGCGCTTCGGCGGCGGCGATGTCCTTGCGCCCCATCGCCTGCCCGATCTCTCTCGAAAGCGCGTTACGGCACTCCTGCGCGGCCTGATTGGCCACGATCGCGGCCTTGCGCACGTCGTCAAGGGCGAACAGCACAGACGACAGCGGATCGGCCCTGCGGTTCATCAGGCCCTGATCGAACGAGTCTGCGTTCTCGCGAATCCACTTGATGTCATACATGGCCAATCAGCTCCGGTGATGCCGAGCCCGATAGCAGGGCGTGCCGCGTTGCGCCAGTTGGCAGGATGGGTTGGGCTTCAGCCCGCAGCGTCCTCGGCGGCCTTTTTCGCGGCGCGCTTGTTTTCGACGTAGCGTACCGAGAACACCGACAGCTCGTAGAGCAGGATCATCGGGATCGCGAGCATGAGCTGGCTGATCACGTCCGGCGGCGTCAGCACGGCGGCGACGACGAAGACGAAGACGATGGCGTAGCGGCGCTTGTCCTTGAGGAACTGGCTGTCGATGATGCCGGCCTGCCCGAGCAGCGTCAGCACCACAGGCAACTGGAACGAGATGCCGAAGGCGAAGATCAGCGTCATGATCAGGGCCAGGTATTCGCTGACCTTGGGCAACAGTTCGATACCGGCCTGATCGATACTGGCGGCCTGCTGCATGCCGAGCGAGAACTGCATCAGAACCGGCATGGCGAAGAAGAACACCATGGCCGCGCCGAGTACAAAGAACACTGGCGTGGCGAACAGATAGGGCCGGAAGGCATCGCGCTCGTTCTTGTAAAGGCCGGGGGCGACGAACTTGTAGACCTGCGTCGCGATCACCGGAAAGGCGAAGAAGCCCGCGCCGAACGCGGCGATCTTGATCTGGGTGAAAAGATATTCGAGCGGCGCGGTGTAGATCAGGCGCGCCTTTTCCGGCCCGCCGACAGCCCAGACATAGGGCATCACCAGCACGTTGTAGATGTATTTCGCGCCTGCGAAGCAGATGAAGAAAAGCACGATGAACGCCACCATCGACTTGATCAGCCGCGAGCGCAACTCGATCAGGTGGTCGATCAGCGGGGCGCGAGACGCCTCGATGTCATCCTCGCCGGGGCGCTTTCCGGCATCGGCGATGACGTCGGTCATGCCTCGTCTCCTTCGGGCGCGGCGGCCTTCTTGCGGGCGCGCGGCGCCTTGGCGGGAGCAGGCTCTGGCGTAGCGTAGGTGCTGACGTCAAGCGGCGGCGGCGGTTCCGGCAGCGAGATCACCGGATCGGGGAGCGGCGCGGCAGCGGCCACGTCCGTGGCAAGGGAGACAGGCTGCGTGCCGGGTTGCGCCGCATCAGTCGTGGCGGTGCTGCCCTTGATTTCGTTGCGGATCGTCTCGATCGGGTTGAAATCGACCTTGGTTGCCGCCTGCACGGAGCCGCCCACATCTTCGACCTGCTTCTTGAGGTCGTGCAGCTCGGCTTCGCGCATCGCCTCGTTGAACTGGCCCTGAAACTCCGACGCCATGCGCTTGATCTTGCCGACCGCCTCGCCGACCGAACGCAGCGCCTTGGGCAAGTCCTTGGGGCCGATCACGACCAGCGCGACGGCACCAATGACCAGCATTTCGCTCCAGGCGATGTCAAACATTCGGATGTTCCAGCGCGACGGATGAAGGCCCGCCGCTCCCGTTGGAGGGTGAACGCGCGATCAGCGCGCCCTCAGACCTTGCGCTCGGCCTCGACCTTCTGCGCGGCCGCCTGGGCTGCCTGATCGATCGTCTTCGGCAGCTCGGTGGCGGCAGTCGGAGCTGGCGGATTTTCCTCGTCAGCCATGCCCTTCTTGAACGACTTGATACCCTTGGCCACGTCGCCCATCAACTCGGAGACCTTGCCACGACCGAACAGCAGCATCACCACGATGCCGACCACGATCCAGTGCCAGATGCTGACGCCACCCATGGCAATACTCCTTAACGTCACAGATTGCCTTCCGGAGACGCCCGGTTTCGGCTTGAGCGGAAACTAGGGTTCGCTATCCAAGAACACAAGGACTTCCTCGCGTTTGATATCAACTCCGACATCGGCCCCCTCGGCAAAGGGCTTGTGCTCGGGCGCGCGGATGGTCAGGGGCCGATCGAAGCCCTGCACCGCGACCTGAAGCACGTCGACTTCGCCCAGAAAGCGGCGCGAGACGACACGGCCCGGCAGGCAAAAGCCCGCCGCGCGCAAGACCACGGCCTGCGGCCGGATGCAGATCACGGCGCGCTGGCCATCGGCGATGTCAGGGGTGGCGATGCGGCCGAACGGTGTCTCGATGGAGCCGCCGCGCACCATCACGCTGATTTCATTGAAATCGCTGAAGAAGCGGGCGACAAACAGGCTGGCGGGACGCATGTAGAGCTCTTCGCCCGGGCCTGTCTGCACGATCTGGCCATGGCGCATCAGCACGATCCGGTCGGCGATGCGCATCGCATCCTCCGGATCGTGGGTGACGATGACCGAGGTCGCACCGGTTTCTCGGATGACGGCGACCGTCTCCTCGCGCACCGCGTCCTTCAGCCGGCGGTCGAGGTTTGAGAACGGCTCATCCATCAGCAGAACGCCAGGACGGGGCGCGACCGCGCGGGCGAGCGCCACGCGCTGCTGCTCGCCGCCCGACAGCATGTGGGGAAAGGCGTCGGCCATTCCGGCGAGGCCCACCCTGTCCAGCGCCCTCAGCGCGCTGGCGCGCGTGTCGGCTGCGGCCAGGCCGCGAATGCCGTAGCAGACATTGTCGAGCACGCTCAGGTGCGGGAACAGCGCATAATCCTGAAACATCAGGCCGACGCCGCGACGCTCCGGATCGACAAAGCGCTCCGGGCCGGCAACTTCGCGGCCATCCAGCAGGACACGCCCAGCGCTGGGGCGCTCCACGCCGGCGGCGACCCGGAGCAGCGTGGATTTGCCGCAGCCGGATTGGCCGAGCAGGCAGACCACCTCGCCCGCATCGATGGTGAGATTAACGCCTGCCAGCGCGGTGACATTGCCGAAGCGCTGCCAGATGTTCTCGAAGCCGCACGAAACCGGAATCGAGGCCCCAGCCGTACCGCGACGGCCCCAGCCGCGCCAGCCGCGCTCGATCTCGTTGTCTGCAAACACCGTCATGTCAGGGCGGGTTCCGGATGGGTCCGCTGGCGCACAAGGAGCGCCAGCGTCATCCGGATTGGCCGGCTCCTTCGCCCGCGTCAAGGGGGCTGAACAGATCGTCGAGCGCGTCCTCGTCGTCGCGCAGGCCCGGATCGTCGCTGGGCATCGGCACATCCAGCCCCTTTGGCAGGCGCCCTTCGATGAAGCCGGCGCCCTTGAGTTCATCAAGACCGGGAAGGTCATCGACGCGGTCAAGGCCGAACTGTTCGAGGAAAGTGCCCGTCGTGCCGTAGGTCAGCGGTCGCCCCGGCGTGCGGCGACGGCCCCTGAGGCGGATCCAGCCCGATTCCAGCAATGTGTCGAGCGTGCCCTTGGAGGTGGCAACGCCGCGGATCTCCTCGATCTCGGTGCGTGTCACCGGCTGATGGTAGGCAATGATCGCGAGGGTTTCGAGCGCGGCGCGGGTCAGCCGGCGCGGTTCCTCGACGCGGCGCACGAGCAGATGGCCAAGGTCCTCGGCGGTGCGGAACGCCCACTTGCCGGCGACGCGCACCAGATTGACCCCGCGCAGGGCATACCTCTCCTGCAACCGGGCCAGCACGTCGGCAGCCGCCACACGGGCCGGCAGGTAGCCGGCAAGTTCGTCTTCGGAGACCGGCTCAGAGGAAGCAAACAGCAGGGCCTCGGCCATGCGCAGCGCCTCATGCATCAGGTCGCCCTGATCGTTGTATCCCTTATCAGGAGCGTGCATCCGCTCTGCCTGAACTGCCATCGGCATGTCTCCTCACTCAGCAGCCAGTTGCGGGGCCGTGCGACGGCGCAGGTAGAGCGGTGCGAACGGCTTGTCCTGACGAAGGTCGACCAGCCCCTCGCGCACCATTTCCAGCATGGCCGACAGGGCCGAGGCGCGCACGGTCGCCTTCATTGCCGGCTCGACCGCATACTCGATCAGGTAGGCGTCCAGCGTGGTCCAGTCCGCCGCCATGCCGACAACCTTCTGCAAGGCCTCGCGCGCCTCGACCAGCGACCAGACAAAGCGCTTGTGCAGTGTCACGCGGTTGACGGCATGCTTCTGGCGCTGCCGGGCATAGGCGCTGAGCAGGTCATAGAGTGTCGCTTCCCAGCTTCCATCTTGCTCGGTGCGGGTCTGTTCGTTGCAGCCGCGTGCGAAGACGTCGCGGCCCAGTTGCGTCCTTGCGGCAAGCAGCTTTGCCGCTTCGCGGATCGCTTCGAGCCGGCGCAAGCGGAGGGCCAGCGCGGTGGCCAGATCGGCGGCGCTGGGTTCATCGGCCTTGGGAGGGTCAGGCAGCAGCAGCCGCGACTTGAGATAGGCCAGCCAAGCCGCCATCACCAGATAATCGGCAGCGAGTTCCAGGCGGAAGCGGCGGGCACTTTCGACGAAGGCCAGGTACTGGTCGGCAAGTGCCAGGATCGAGATGCGCGCCAGATCGACCTTCTGGCGCCGGGCCAGTTCGAGCAGCAGATCGAGCGGCCCTTCGAAGCCATCGACATCGACCACCAGAGCGGGCTCACCGTCATCGGACTGTCCATACCTGCCCGGCCGCCCGCGCGGATTCGAATCCGCTACGAACGAATCGAAGGACGGGGCTTGCAGCGGGTGGACCTGGGCCAAGCGGTTCATTCCTTTCGGCTTGTACTGCGAATCAGGCCGCAGCTGCAAGAATACGGCTGATATCGTCGGCCAGCATCGCACGGTCCAGCGGTTCGGGCAGGTGGGCGATCCGGCCCAGCGCCGCACGGGCGCGACGCCGGGCAGCACCAGCCAGCGGCCGGGCGACCTCGGCAACCGCGGCCATTTCGTCCATGACACCGTTGCAATGCAGGACGATGTCGCAGCCGGCAGCATAGGCCGCGAGGGCGCGATCCGCAAAGCTGCCGGACAAGGCCTTCATCGACAGATCGTCCGTCATCACCAGCCCGTCATAGCCGATCTCGCCCCGGATGATGCGGCGAAAGACCTTGCGGGATGTGGTGGCCGGCCCCGCCGCATCGATGGCCTCGAACACCACATGCGCGGTCATCGCCATTGGCATGTCTGCGAGATGGCGGAAGGGCATGAAATCCTGTGCACGCAGCGCCGCCCGCGATGCGGCGACATGCGGCAGATTGTGGTGGCTGTCAGCGCCAGCCCTGCCATGGCCGGGCATGTGCTTGATCACAGGCAGCACGCCCCCGGCGATGAGGCCCTCGGCTACGGCCCTACCGAGCCGCGCCACCTCATCCGGCTGGAAGCTGAAGGCGCGATCCCCGATCACATCATGGGCGCCGGCCACAGGCACGTCGAGCACGGGCGCGCAGTCGACATCGATGCCGACCTCGCGCAGATCATGCGCCATTAACCGGGCGGACAAGCGCGCCAGCGCCGCTCTCTGGGCCGGATTGTTGACCTGCCCGAACCAGCGGGCGGGCGGATAGGCAGGCCAATGCGGCGCGCGCATGCGCTGCACGCGCCCTCCTTCCTGATCGATCAGGATCGCGGCATGGCGACCCACGGCGGCCCGCAGGCCTTGAGTCAATTCAAGGACCTGCCTGCGATCCTCGATGTTGCGCTTGAACAGGATGAAGCCCCAGGGCTGGGTGCGCGCAAAGAAAGCGCGCTCCTCGTTCGAGAGCACGGGCCCGGCACATCCGGCAATGAAGGACCGTATCGTCATGCCAGAAAGCAGCACGACAAAGTGCGTGCTCGGTCAAGACAGGCGCCCTGATTTGCTGGGGATCACAGCAAGACGGCCCCGCTCGCGCAGGGCCGCAAGGCTCTTGTCATGGATGTCGGCTCAGTTGCGGGCGACGAAGCACTGGCCGCCGGCGGCCTTGAGCGCCTCGCATTTCTGTGCCGCATCCTCGCTGGAGAACGGCCCGACGCGCAGCCGGTAGACCGTGCGGCCATTGCCGAGATCGGCGCGGCGGATGGTCGGGCTTTCGCCGGCCAGCTGGTCTGCATAGCGGCGCTGGAGACTGGCGAAGCTGGAACGCGCCTCCGCCTCGCTGCCTGGCGCGCCAAGCTGCACCATGAAGCCGCTACCTGTGGCGGCAGGTGCTGCGGCAGGTGCTGCGGCAGGCCGCAACGATACGGGAGCGGAAGGAGATGCTGCAGCCGTCTGGACCCGCTCGGGGGCCGCAGGAGTCGGCGCAGGCGCGGCTGGCCTTGGCGGCGCGGCACGCGGCGCAGTGGCCACCGTCTGGGCGGGTGCGGGCTGACTTGACACTGGCTCGCTTGACACTGGCTGGCTTGACACTGGCGGGGCAACGACCGGACGGGGCGCAGGCGCGGTGGGGGCCACCGGTGGCAGGCTCGCCACCATCGTGCTTCCTGGAGACGGCGCGATCGTGCCATCGGGACGCACAGAGATGGTGCGAACACGGCGCGGCTCGCCAAGCGCCGCCTGCGGATTGGCGGCCTGGGGATTGGTTCCAGCCGGCGGCACGGATGCCAGTTGCCCGCCATTGCCGTTTGCAGGTGTGCCAGACGGCTCGACGGCAGGCGTTGACGACGCGGGCGTGCCTGGCGGCGGCAGGATGACCCGTGCAGCGGCGCGCGCCGTGGCCTGGACATCCATCGGCTGCTCTTCACGGGTGACAACGCGGGTGTCGGCTGGCTTGGGCTCAGGCGTGCGCTCGTAAATCTGCTTGTTCTGGTTGGGGATTTCGACGCCGCCCGGATTCTGCGGCTGAACCTTGGCAGGACCGGTCTCGGCGCGGACGATCGGTACCTCGCCCGATCCGGCACCGCCAGATGGCCCGGACATGCCGCGCAGCCCGACGATAGCCCCGATGCCGAGGGCGGCGACGCCAAGAAGCACGCAGGCAATGACAAGGCCCTTGCGTGGTTGTTGCGGCTCAAGCGAGCGCATGTCCTCCTGCGGGCCGGTCGGTGGCTCCGGATAATCATCCTGAGCCGCATAGCCGGTGCGCGACGCATCAGTGAACGTCTCATCCGGGTGGCGCGCGGACAGATCCGGCTCATGATGGCGAGCGCCCGCGTCATCGGCATCAAGATCGCGGGGGCCGGTCGCCGTGCCGTCATGCCGTGGCACGGTTTCCGTTTCGGGCTCGAACGGGCTGGCCATCAGGTCATCGGTGCGCAGTTCGTGCACATCAGCAATTGAATGCCCTGTGCCTGCTTGCGCTGAGGCGGAAGGCCCGGCGGTTCCGCGCAACTCGCTTTGCAGCAGCCGGTCGAACTCGTCGAGCATGTCTTGGGAGGGCGTGGCGCTGCTGGCGACAGGCGTGACTGGTGCCGCAGCCATGGGCGCAGCAGCCGCAGGGCGCGGCGCGGACCGGGCGTCGAGATCACGCAGCAATGCGTCGAGCGACGGTTCGATGCGGCCGCCAGTCAACGGTGCGCCAGCTGGCGCGTACACGGGCGGGGCTGGAACAGATGGCGCAGACCCTGCCGGTGCCAGCGCGCGTTTGTCGGCAAACATGGCCTTGAACGGGTCATCCTGCCCGACGATGCGGGCAAGCTCGGCGAGCGGGTCGCTGGATTGGATTTTCGGCTGCGTGCCTGCGGTGACACGGAGCTGGCGCTCCAGATCATCGAGATCGACGGCAAAACGTGCTTTCGTCTGGTTAGACATGGCGACCTCCACTCCCGCGCCAGAGGGCGATCACGCCCGCAGCGCAGCTGTCACGCTGTTATAGGTCCATCGCCGCGACCTGAACAGCCTCAGCGCATCTCATCAGGACTGGAGACACCCAAGATGCCAAGGCCTGATGCAAGCGCGCACCGGACTGCATGGACAAGTGCCAGTCTCGCTTGGGTCAACTCTGGCTGGTTATGATTAACGAACCGTAATTGGGGGGCATCCTTGCCCTTGTTCCACAAGGCGTGAAGGCCCTGCGCCAGATCATACAGATAGAAAGCCACCCGGTGCGGCTCATGGGCCGCGGCGGCCTGCTCGATCAGGCGCGGATACTGGGCGATCAGCCGGATCAGCGCGTTCTCGCCCTCGTCCGTCAGCAGCGACAGGTTGGCCGCGGCAAGGCTCGCCGCATCGCGAAGGGTTTCCGGCAAGGCTTCCTGCGCCTGCCGGAACACCGAGGCGCAGCGGGCATGGGCATACTGCACGTAGAAGACCGGGTTGTCCTTCGACTGCTCCAGAACCTTGGCCAGATCGAACTCCAGCGGCGCATCGTTCTTGCGGAACAGCATCATGAAGCGCACGGCGTCGCGGCCAACCTCGTCGATGACCTCGCGCAGCGTCACGAACTCGCCGGAGCGCTTGGACATCTTCACCGGCTCGCCATTGCGCATCAGCTTGACGAGCTGGACAAGCTTGATGTCGAGCGTCCCTGCACCATCCGTGATCGCCTTCACAGCGGCCTGCATGCGCTTGATGTATCCGCCGTGATCCGCGCCCCAGATGTCGATCATCTCGGCAAAGCCACGGTCGAACTTCGATCTGTGGTAGGCGATGTCGGAGGCGAAATAGGTATAGCCGCCATCCGATTTCAGCAGGGGCCGGTCCACGTCGTCGCCGAACGAGGTCGAGCGGAACAGCGTCTGCTCGCGATCCTCCCAGTCCTCATCCTTCTGCCCCTTGGGCGGCGGCAGGCGACCTTCGTAGATCAGGCCGCGCGCGGACAAGCCTGCGATCGCCGCGGCGACAGCGCCGCCATCAGGGCCGTCCTGCAAGGTGCGCTCCGAGAAGAACACACGGTGCTCGACGTTGAGCGCTGCCAGATCGTCGCGGATCATGTCCATCATCGCATCGATCGCGAAGCTCCGGACCAGCGGCAGCCAGTCGGCTTCGGGCTTCGTCAGCAGTACTTTGCCGTGTGCCTTTACCAGCGCCTGCCCTACAGGAACGAGATAATCCCCCGGATAGAGCCCCTCGGGGATCGGCCCGACATCCTCGCCGAGCGCCTCGCGATAGCGCAGGAAGGCGGAGCGGCCGAGCACATCGACCTGCGCG
>JAPLOV010000021.1 GCA_026400565.1 Hyphomicrobiales bacterium
TCAGCGCCGCGCTGTCGGATGGTCGCGCTGGACACTGGTGGCAACGGCCATCAGCATGATGGCGGTTTCGCTGGCGACGCCACTCGTCAGCCCACGCATCTTCGAACGCTGGTTCGCTTTCCCCAACATCATTGGCCGGCTGCCGATCCCGCTGATGACCGGCGCGCTTTTCCTGTCGCTTTGGGTGTTCCTCAAGCGCATGCCGCGCACTGATCACTCGCTCGACTTCGTGCCTTTCTTGGGGGCGGTGAGCCTGTTCGTGCTCGGCTTTCTCGGCCTTGCCTACTCGTTCTACCCCTACATCGTGCCTGAAAAGCTCACGATCTGGCAGGCGGCGAGCGCGCCGGAAAGCCTGTTCATCATCCTCATGGGGGCGCTGGTGGTGCTGCCGGTCATCGCGGCGTACACGGCGTTCAGCTACTACGTGTTCAGGGGCAAGGCGACCGAACTGCGATACGATTGACGGGCCATGCATCTGGCCTGTCGCGGTTCAGGCAGCTTTTGGCAACACCGCGCGTTCGACCCTGTTCCGGCCGCGTCTCTTGGCTTCATAAAGCGCCTTGTCGGCGCTGATCATCAATGACTTCAGCTCGGCTTCACGCCCCGGGAACAGACTTGTTCCCAGGCTGATCGTGACGCAGATGCTGTGATGTTCCCAAAGGATCGGCGATGTCTCCACGGCCCTTCGTAACGCTTCAGCCATATTGGCAAGTTCGCGCGGGGTAACACCATCGACGCATATCGCGAATTCCTCTCCGCCCTGCCTTCCGACCACGGCCCGGCCCCAACCCGCCGCGACGGTGGATAAAGTGGACGCGACATTGCGAATGACATGATCGCCGCCTTCATGTCCGTGCACATCATTGATGCGCTTGAACAGGTCGATGTCGCACATCAGCACCGCGATGTTGCGATTGCCCTGCCTGGTCGAGGCGATCAGTTCAAGGGCCGCACGGTCAAAGCCACGGCGATTGAGCAGCCCGGTCAGTGCGTCTTTCCTGGCCATATCGTCCAGTTCAGCCTTGACCAGGTTCAACTCGCGCACCGTTGTCAGCAAGGCGTGAACGACGAGCGGACAGATGATCCCGGGGATCAAGGCCGACAACAGGAGCGTGCTGGCCCAGAGGTCCTTCTCTTCGATGACGGCTCCGGACTTTCCCGTGGTCGTGAGCAGGAGTGCAACGGTGCTCAGGCACATCGAAACGGCGATCGACAGCATGGTGAGCAGCACGAGCGAACGCCATATCTGCTTCTTTGACAGGATCGGGTTGTCGTTGCGGCGCATATGCGACCTCCTCGTTCCAGTTTATTCGACTAACGCTAATGCACCTTTGATGAAAGGCCGGGCAGCGGTTGAGCCATCCTTGCTCACGGTCCACCCTGTCTAGACAGGCAGCCCCAGGATCGAGTTGTTGCCCGAAAAGGTACCCCGACAGTCTTCCGAGCCTGCTTCGTCCGCTCTGGAGCGGAGGCGGCGTCGGGTGGGGCGCGGGAGGTTCTTTGTTCAGATATCTGATCA
>JAPLOV010000083.1:0-3347 GCA_026400565.1 Hyphomicrobiales bacterium
TGGCCAGCAGCAAACTCGGCGGCTGCATCGCGGTTCATGGTCGAGAGATAATAGGAGCCGTCGACGACGACGAGGCCTGGCCTGCCAAGGTTCGCGGCGAGCCACTCGGAGGTCACGAAAATGTCGGCGCGGCTCATCCGTCTCGTCCTTCTTCGTTTGCGTCAGGGATCAGGCCAGCGCGATCCGCACGCGGCGGTTCTGCTTGCCCTTCTTCTCGATGTCCGTGACCAGCACGGTACCAATCCCAGAGGTATTGCGCACGTGGGTGCCGCCGCAAGGCTGGAGATCGATGCCTTCGATGCTGACGAGGCGCACCCGGCCTGATCCTCGCGGCGGCTGCACGCTCATGGTCTTGACCAGGCCTGGATTGGCGTCGAGTTCCGCATCGGTGATCCAGCGATCCGTGACAGCGGCGTTGCGTCCGATCAGTTCGACGAGGCGCTCGGCGATTTCGGCCTTGTCGAGCCCGGCTTCGGGAATGTCGAAGTCGAGCCTGCCATCGCCTGTGCCGATGGCGCCACCGGTGACAGGGTAGGCCAGCACGCAGCTGAGCAGATGGAGCGCGGTGTGAACGCGCATGCGCTTCAGCCGCGGCTCCCAGTCCAGCCTTAGCGTGACGGCCTCGCCAGCAAGTGGAGCGGGCTGGCCTTCGACCGGCACATGGATCACGCGCGACCGATCTTCGGGATCGTAGACGGTGGCCCCGATCGTGATCTCGCTGCCGTCGGCGCGGACCAGCCACCCGGTGTCGCCGGGCTGTCCGCCTCCGTTGGCGTAGAACACCGTGCGATCAACGATGATGCCGCCGCGCTCGTTGATGCCGAGGACCGTGGCCGGCGTGCTGGCCAGATAGGCGTCATCGCGAAAAAGGAGGGTTGTGGGAGGCATCGAGGTTCGTTCCAATCAGCGCAGGAGCGACACGATACGGCGGAGAGGGGGTTGAAGGGAAGCGGTGTCCGCGCATGTCGCTGTGCATGCCGTAGCTGGGGTCACACCATCGCAGTTGCGTCGCGCGCGGAGCGCGATAAAGGACATTGGCGCGCGGAGCGCGATGGAGGCCATTGCCAAACTAGGTAAAAACCCGGATCTGCCATCTTTAATTTTTAAATCATTGCAATTGCTCGTCTAAATGCTTGTCTAAAGGGAATGATCCAGCGTTGTTGAATTGACGTAAACAATTCCGGAATTATATGATCCTCGCGGGCGTAGCGGACGGAATCCTTTGGTCCTGATGCCCGCTCAAGGCATCACGCACTGCGACATCAGGAACTGCGACGTTGAAACATCATTCTCCGGCCTCGTCGTCCGCCCGTCCCCTCGATACGCTTCTGGGCGAGTATGCCGCCGGCTCACTGAATCAGGCGCTCCATGCGCTGGTCGCCACTCATGTCGCGATCAATCCGGCCAGCCGTCGCTTTGTCGATGATCTGGAAGCCCTGTGCGGGGCGGAACTGGCAAAGCAGCCGCATGTTCCTGTTTGCTCTCGCGATTCGATGCTCAGCCGTATCTTCAATGAGGCTGAACCGCAGCGGCCTGCGCTTTCCGAGAGCGCGCACGACGAGATTTTCCCGCCGGCCTTGCGCCGCCTCGTCGGCATGTCCTCTGCCGAGGTGCCATGGCGCTCGGTGCTTCCGGGCGTCAAGGAGCACGTGGTGTCCGATCATGACGGCGTTGAAGCCAAGCTTTACTGGATCAAGGCCGGCCGCAAGATCCCCTCGCACACCCATGAGGGGCAGGAATTCACGCTCGTGCTGCGCGGCGGTTTTGCCGACGTGTCGGGCCATTACATGCGCGGCGACATCGCAATTGCCGATGAGGATGTCGTCCACAAGCCGGTTGCCGACGCCGATGAAGATTGCATCTGCTTTGCGGTGACCGACGCTCCGCTCAAGCTCACCGGCCCGGTCGCCAAGGTGATCCAGGGCCTGTTTCGGAACTGATCAACGGTTTCGTTCGTTGCAAGTCGCGGGGGATCACCGATCTCTCGCGATTTTCGTTGTGAGGATCGATCATGCGCATTGCCACGATGACGCCCGCCGATGGCGTGGCCTGGTTGACGGGTGCCAGCTCCGGCATCGGCAAGGCCACGGCGCTCGAACTGGCGCGGCGCGGCTGGACAGTGTGCCTCACGGCGCGGCGGCTTGAGGAGCTTGAGGCGCTGGCCGGTGAAGCTGCCGGATTGCCAGGGCGATTGGTTGCCCATGCCGGCGATGTCACGGACGAGGCCGGCATGGCCGCACTGGTGGAAACGATCGAACGCATCCATGGCCCGATCGCGCTGGCCTTCTTCAATGCCGGTGTCGCGCCCTATACCCGTGCCGGCGCGCTCGATGTGGACGCTTTCCGGCAGGCGCTAAACGTCAACGTGCTGGGCGCTGCCAATGGGCTTGCGCCTGTTCTTGCCCGCATGGGAGCGCGCAGGAAGGGGCAGGTTGCCGTCAATGCCTCCGTGGCTGGCTATCGCGGGCTGCCCAAGGCAGCGGCCTACGGGGCTTCGAAAGCGGCAGCGATCCATCTGTGCGAGGCGCTGAAGTTCGATTGCGACAATCTCGGGATCACCATGCAGGTGGTCAATCCGGGCTTCATTGACACGCCGCTGACCCGGAAGAACGACTTCCCGATGCCGTTCCTGATGTCGATGGACGATGCTGCGCGGCGCGTGGTCGACGGCTTCGAACGCGGCCGCTTCGAGATCATCTTTCCGCGCCGCCTGGCCTTCATCCTGAAGGTCATGCGGCTTTTGCCTTATGCTTGGTATTTTCCGCTTGTGGCGCGTCAGACCGGCTGGAACAAACCTCAAGCCTGAAGCGGAGGCTCAGCCCTTCGCGGCGATGCGTCGGGCGACGTCGGCGATGTCTTCCCGGCTGAGCGGGAAATTCCAGATCAGCGCCACGGCACCGAGCTTGAGCAGCACTGGCAGGCCGGCATAGAGCAGTCCCAGCATCAGCAGGCCACCCTCGCTCTTCAGGCCAAGGCCGGGATCGTATCCGCTTGCGGCCAGCAGCGGGAAGGCGAGGCCGACAGCGCCGGCAAAGGCGAGCTTGGTCGCCAGCGCCCAGAGCCCGAGATAGAGCCCGGCACGTTCCTGGCCCGACGCTGCCGTGTCAACATCGATGACATCGCCCTGCACGGCTGCCGGCAACACGACATCGGCCCCCAGAGCGAACCCGGTGACGACACAGACAACGGCGAACAGCGCCACCTGTCCGGCGCCGAGAAAGGGCGCTGCCGCGAAGGCGACGCAGGCCAGCAGCATCCCGAGCGCCCAGGCCCGGTGCTTCGAGGTGCGCCTTGCCAGCCAGAGCCAGAGCGGCACACCGGCCACGCCGCACAGGAAATACAGCACG
>JAPLOV010000083.1:3352-24847 GCA_026400565.1 Hyphomicrobiales bacterium
GCCGAGGCGGTCCGCGACGAAGAACAGGAACAGCGTGGCCGGCAGGCCATTGGCCAGCGAGTTGACGAAGTAGGCCGCCAGCAAGCGCCGGAATGGCCTGTTCGCGAGCAGATGGCGGATGCCTTCCGACAGATCGACGCTGGCCTGGACACGCTCGACCGGCTCCGGCGCGAACAAGATCGCCACAAGAGCCCCCAGCGGCAACAGGATCGCGATAAACAGGGCGAGCGCTGCGAGCCCGTCGCGGCTGCTGCCACCCTGCAACTGCACGATGGCGGGCAGCAGCAGGGCGATCAGCGTACCGACGACGGTGAAGCTCTCGCGATAGGCGGCAACGCGGGTGCGCCCCTCATAGCTGCGCGACATTTCCGCGCCCCAGGCCTGATAGGGCACCGAGATCGCGGTCCAGGCCAATGACAGGGCCGTGGCCCAGGCAAACAGATACCACGCACCAGCACCCTCGACCGGGCGCATGACAAACCAGGCCGCGAGCGCGACAAGGGGGGCTGAGACGATCACCCAGGTGCGACGGCGCCCGAAGGCTGGGCGGGTCCAGTCGGACAGCGCGCCGGCCAGAGGATCTGTCACAGCATCAAGAATGCGCACCAGCAACAGCACGAAGCCGACCGTGGCGATCGGAATGCCAACATCCTTGGTGTAGAACTCCGGCACCATGACGTAAAATGGCAGGCTCAGGGCTGCGATGGGCAGGGCCGGCAGCGCATAGCCCAGCAACTGGCGCGCGGTCGGTTCAGGGCGAGAGGTCATGGAGCCTGCTTCGGGTTCGCGCGCGGCGGCGCCGCTTGGTGATGTTACGCAAACGGGCGCGAAGTGGTTCGTGGCCAGCCAGACGCGCTGACGGCGCGCTAACGCGGCAAACCCAAACGTGCCTGCCGCCGATCACCCGTTCTTTGCAAAGACCATCTGGCGCACATCGATGTTGCCGGAGCGGAAGCCTGCCTCGCAATAGGCGAGATAGTATTCCCACATGCGGCGGAATCGCTCATCGAAGCCCAGCGGCAGGAGGTTTGGCCATGCCAGCCGGAAGCGGTCGCGCCAGTCTGACAGGGTCTGGGCATAATCGAGGCCGAACTCGCGCTCGTTGACCATGGGAACCCCGTAGCGGGCGCCGAGATCGCGCATGTGGGTCGGTGTCGGCAGCATGCCGCCGGGGAAGATGTAGGCGCGGATGAAGTCCATCTCGCGCTTGTAGAACTGGAAGCTCTCGTCCTTGATGGTGATGACCTGAAGCCCGGCGGTGCCGCCATGGCGCAGGCGGTCGCGCACCTGCTCGAAATAGGCCGGCCAGTATTGCTCGCCGACCGCCTCGAACATCTCGATCGAGGTGATGCGGTCGTAAGTGCCCTTCTCGTCGCGATAGTCCTGGAGCTTAATCTCGACCTTGTCACTGAGACCGGCCTTGGCGATGCGCGCGATGGCGAAATCGTACTGGGCCTGCGAAATCGTCAGCCCGGTGACCTTGCAGCCGATCTCGCGCGCGGCGAACTCGGCAAAGCCGCCCCAGCCGCAGCCGATCTCCAGCACATGGTCGTCAGGGCCGATGCCGGTCTTGCTGGCCAGTTCGCGGTACTTCCGGGTCTGCGCCGAGGACAGGTCGTTGTCGCCGGGCGCATAGATGCCGGACGAATACGTCATGGTCTGGTCAAGCCAGGACGCATAGAAGGTGTTGCCCAGATCGTAGTGCGCATGGATGTTCTTGCGCGATCCTGCCCGAGTGTTGCGGTTGAAAAAGTGCCTGACGATCTGCCACAGCCGGGCCAGCGGCTTGCCAGCCAACATGGTCTGGATGGCGTTATAGTTGGTGGCGAACAACTCGAGGAACCGCGCGAGGTTCGGCGTCTCCCACTCGCCGCGCAGATAGGCTTCGGCAAAGCCGATGTCGCCGCCGGTGGCGAGGCGGCGGGCGAAGGCGAAATCGTTGACCTGGAACACGGCCTCGGGTCCGCGCTGGCTGCCGCGGAACATGAACTGACGCCGGTCGGGCAGGATGATGGTCAGGCTGCCGCGCTCGATGCGGGTGCCATAGGCGAAGGCGCCGCGCGTCACAGGCGGCATGCCCGCCGTGATCTCGTCGAGATTGGCCGCCGTGACCAGTTGCGGCACAGCTTCGGGGGCAGTCGGTCTGGTCATTGTCAGGTCCATGCAGGTCTCGTCATTGGTCCCGCGGGGAGGCAAGCCTCGCCGCATTCGATCGGGTCAAAGGGATGAGGCAGGGTCGTTGTAGGATACAGGCGTCGGTCGCGCCGGGCGGTTGTAGAACGCGATTCCCTTGAACCAAAGCTTCGCTGCCTCCCAATGGATGCCCGCCACGACCTTGAGGGTCATCAGCGGCATCGCAATACATGCTTTCAGAATTTCCGCGGACGTCAAGCTGCGCGGCGTCCCGGTGAAGGTGGCGGCGAGGATCGGCCCCTCGGCGTCGTTTTCCAGGATCCGCACTGAAACCCGCGGTCCGGGCGGCAGGATGCGGAAGCGATATCGCATCTCCTGCGCCATGAACGGCGAGACGTAGAACAGCTTGTCGCGCTCCTGCCGGATGCCGGCCTCGTTCATCTGCCCATTCTCGACAGGGCAGACATAGGTGTGCATCTCGCCGAAGGTGTTGCGCACCTCGTAGATCATCGCCACCGGCGCGCCGCTCGCCGCGTAGACAAAGTAGACCGAGAGCGGGTTGAAGGCGAAGCCGAACATGCGCGGGTAGCACAGCAAGAGCACGCGCCCGCCCGACGCATCAATCCTGGCCGGTTCGAGAAGTGCGTCGACATGGCGGCGCAGGTGGCCCTTCGGCGCTATGCGGTCCTCGCTGCCATGGTCGCTTTCGCGAAAGCTGAGCAGGTTGAACCGGCCGATGGAGAACAGTGGCGAGGCCGCAGCCTCATCGAGCCTGTCCAGATCGATCAGCAGGCAGAAGACCTTGTAGGCGAAGCGGTGCGGCTTCGGCTTCATGCGCGCATGCATCACGTCGCCTGGATACAGCAGGGCAGCGGCATCGGGCGGCGCAAAGTGATGACGCTGTGCTGCAGATCGGGTCTGCAGGGCCTCAGGGCGCGCAAGATCAAGGGGCGGGGTGGCTGGCATATGCCGCTGTCATCCGTGCTGCATCGAAACCGTCATTGGCACAGCAGCATCCTCATTCTGCGGCAGCAGCAAGGCGACGCTCGGAAATGCGCCACCGAATGGCGGCACCCAGCGTCTCGGCTACGTTCAGCCCAGACGTCAGCCCGTCCTCGTGGAAGCCGTAACCTGTCCACGCGCCGCAGAACCAGGTGTGGTTGCTGCCCTGGATCGCCGGCAGCATCGTCTGCGCTGCGGTCGCACCCGCCCGGTATTGGGGGTGAGCATAGCTGTAGCGGCCGAAGGTGAGGTCCTCGCGCGGCGGCTTCTCTGGGTTCAGCGTCACAAACAGGGGCTTGCGCTTGTCGATGTTCTGCAAGGCATTCATCCAGTAGGTAAGGGTGATCTCGCCTCCGTTACTGCCTTGCAGCACATTCCAAGCCGCCCATGCCGCACGCCGTTTCGGCATCAGCGCAGGGTCGCGGTGCAGCCAGACATCGTTGCTGCGAAAGGGGATCGCGCCGAGGATCGCCCGCTCCTCGCTGCTGGCGTCGCCGAGCATGGCCAGCGCTTGATCCGAATGGGCGGCGATGATGACCTGATCGTAGCGCTCGCTGTGGCCGATTGAGTCCATAACCGTGACACCCAGATCATGGCGCAGGATGCGGCTGACCGCGACGCCTGTGCGGATGCGATCGGCGAAGCTGGCCGTCAGCTTGGCGACATAGGCCCGACTGCCGCCGCTGACCGTGCGCCAGACGGGCCTGTTCCAGTGCAGCAGGCGATGGTTGTCGAAGAAGGCAATAAAGCTGTCGGCCGGGAAATCGATGAGGGATCGCGGCGGCATCGACCAGATCGCAGCGCCCATGGGCACGAGATATTCCTCGCGGAAGCGGCGTGAATACTGGCCGCGATCCAGATAGGCACCGATGCTTTCGCTGGTCAGCCGGCCCGCTGCACGGTCCTCCAGGGCCGATTTGTTGAAGCGGAACATCTCGCGGATCATGTTGAGGTGCGGCAGCGAGACGATGTTGCGGCGGCGCGCGAAGATGCCGTTGAGAATCCCCGTCGGCCGACCGGCCCATTCCATCGCGCCATTGCGCGAGGACACGGAGAAGCCCATGTCCGACGCCTCTGTTTCTACGCCAAGATGGGCGAAGAGCTGCGTCAGGTTGGGGTAGTTCAGTTCGTTGTAGACGATGAAACCTGTGTCGACGGCGATGGAGGTGCCATCATAGTCCACATCGACCGTGGCCGAGTGCCCGCCGATGCGCTGTTCCTGCTCATAAACGGTGATCTGGTGGGAAGATCCGTTGGCCAGTGCCCAAGCTGCCGCATTTCCGGCAATGCCGGCACCGATAACCGCAATACGCATGAAAAGTGACGTCCTTCCGGGGTGTATCTGCCTGACGGCATGGGCTTGTTGTCTGGATACATGCTGAAAACCGGTTCGGTTTCAAGCTGGGTCATCGCCGGACATGGCGCTGCCTGGCCCCGGCATCGCCTTGAAGGCGGCCAGGGCCCGTTCGCGGGCCTGCTCATGTGGCACGATGGGGCGCGGATAGGTGTCGCCAAGCTGGACCCCGGCTGCGGAGAGGATGGCAGGCGGCGCGGTCCACGGCTTGTGGATCAGGCTGCGCGGCAGCCGCGCCAGTTCAGGCACCCAGTGCCGCACATAGGCCCCGTCGGGGTCGAACTTCTCGCCCTGGATGATCGGGTTGAAAATGCGGAAGTAGGGCGCCGCATCGGCTCCGGAGCCGGCCACCCACTGCCAGCTTGCGGCATTGCTGGCCGGATCGGCATCGACCAGTGTGTCCCAGAACCAGTTTTCGCCGGCGCGCCAGTCCAGCAACAGGTGCTTGACGAGGAACGAGCCGACGATCATCCGCACGCGGTTGTGCATCCAGCCGGTTGCATAAAGCTGCCGCATGCCGGCATCGACAACCGGATATCCGGTCCTGCCACGCTGCCAGGCGGCGAGGTCGCCGGCACCGTCGCCGCGCCATGGGAAGGCATCGAAGCGGGCATTATGGTTGGCGCGTGCCAGGTTGGGATTGTGATGGAGCAGGTGATACGAGAACTCGCGCCAGCCCAATTCCTTGAGAAAGGTTTCGAGGTCAGCCGGACTGGCACGGCTTTCGCCGCTTTCATGGGCCTGAACGGCGGCATGCCAGCACTGGCGCACACTGATTTCGCCAAAGCGCAGGTGGGGTGACAGCTTGGAGGTCGATGGCAGGTCCGGGCGGTTGCGACCCTCGGCATAGCCATCCATGCCATGGCTCACGAAGGCAGCCAGACGTTGCCGCGCGCCGGCTTCCCCGCGTGTCCACTCGGCACGCAGGCCGGCTGCCCAATCCGGGCGGGTCGGCTCCAGCCCGAGGCTGTCCACCGCAACCGGTGTCAGTCCGGACTGCTTCAGTATCTCGCGCAGATCATCGGGCGGCGCAGGCAGTCCGGCTGGAGCGGGCAGCGGGGCCGAAGGCGGACCAAGTGCCGTCACCGTGCGCCAGTACGGCGTGAACACCTTCATGGGCCCGCCTGCGCGTGTGGTGATCGTCCACGGCTCATTCAACAGATGGCCGTTGAAGCTCGCCACCTCAAAGCCATCCACCTTCAGCTGTGCCTTGATGCCGGCGTCAACGTCGGTCTCGGCTTTCGCATGCCGCCTGTTCCAGAACACGCCGCGCGCCTTTGCCGAGCCGGCAAGGGCCGGGATCAGCAGAGCAGGATCGCCTTCGAGAACCAGCAGGTCGTTGCCGGCGGCCTGAAGGTCGGCCCGCAGCGCGCGGAGCGAGCCCGCCAGCCACCAGCGCGCCGCGCCGCCGAGCGGGCGCTGGTCGGGGTGTGCGCGGGCGTGAATGTAGACACACAGTAGCCGCGTGGCCCGATCGGGACCCGTCAGGGCGATGGCATGGCTGAGGGCCGGGTTGTCGCCGAGGCGCAGGTCATGCCGAAACCAGACGATGGCCGTGCTGCTCGCGGCGTCGCGATTCCGCTCTGATGATCTCGACGGCGGGTCAAGGGGGGGCGGCTCTATATCGTGTGACGGAGGCATGGCCGATGACTTAGGCCGACGCGCCGGCGAAGGCCAGTGTGCAGTTTGGCCGCATGCGCGCCGAAAGCCGGGCCCTGCCGGATTGCCTGTGCCCGTCTGGGGAAAAGATCCGGGCATGGGTGGCTTTCACACAGGTGTCACCGAGCCGTTGTCAAAGGTTCAAGCTGACAGGGCAGACGCAGGCCCTCAGCTCGCCAATCCCGGCGTCGCATCGGGGGTCTGCATGTCTGGTATCGTTCTTCACGACATCCAGAAATCCTTTGGGACCACCAATGTCTTGCGGGGCGTGTCGCTGTCCGTGGCCCAGGGCGAGTTCCTTTCGCTCGTGGGGCCATCCGGCTGTGGCAAGACCACCTTGATGCGGATCATCGCCGGGCTTGAGGCGGTCAGCAGCGGCGCGGTCCAGATCGCCGGGCGCGATGTCACGGCCCTGCGCGCCGCCGACCGCGACGTGGCCATGGTGTTCCAGAACTATGCCCTCTATCCGCACCTGACAGTGCGCCAGAACATCGGTGTTCCGTTGATGATGCGGAGGCTTTCGGCCGCCGAGCGCGTTCCGTTTTTTGGCGGGCTCCTGCCCGGTGTGGCCGAGAAGCAGCGCACCATCAACGCAGACGTGGTCAACGCCGCCGAGATGCTCGGCATCGGCAAACTCATGGACCGCAAGCCGGCGCAACTGTCAGGCGGCCAGCGCCAGCGGGTGGCCCTTGGCCGGGCCATCGTGCGCCATCCCATGGCTTTCCTCATGGACGAGCCGCTGTCGAACCTCGATGCGGCGCTGCGCGTCACCACGCGCTCCGAGATCGTGGCACTTCACCGACGCGTCGGCGCATCGACAGTCTATGTCACCCATGACCAGTCCGAGGCGATGACGATGTCCGACCGCGTCGCAGTGATGATGGACGGGCTGATCCTTCAGGTCGGCACGCCCGAGGATATCTACACAAACCCGCAGGACCTGCGCGTGGCCGCCTTCATCGGTTCGCCCTCGATCAACATGCTTGCCGCCGAGATCGGCCTTCATGGCCGCGTGACAGTGGGCTCGGTGCCCATCGGCCTTGGCGCATCTGGGCATGGCGCATCACAACATGGACCGGCTATTCTCGCCATCCGCCCGGAGGACATCGCGCCCCATGCCACGGGCATTGCAGCGCGCATTGAGCATCAGGAATATCTTGGCGAGAGTCTGCTGGTCCATGCCCGGGTGCTGGACAGCGGCGAGCAGGTGATCTGTCGTCTGCTGCCAGAGAAACGCCGGCATGTTGCCCGCGGCGAGACGGTTCACCTCAGGCCCGATCCAGCAAAGGCGCTGCTGTTCGATGGCGACGGTCACCGGCTGGGGTCCCGCGTTCTGTCCCTGGAAGACGCCCATGGCTGACGTGGCGATGCAGAGCCCGGCCGTCAAAGCGCCAACAGCGCGTGCGCGAACCTTGCGCGGCGATGCGGGCATTGCCTGGCTGCTCACCTTGCCGGCCATTCTCGCGTATTGCGCCATGATTCTGCTGCCTTTGCTGGCCGTACTGGCGCTGGCCTTCACCGATTACGAGTTCGGTGCCCGCAGCTTCCGCTGGATCGGCTTCGGCAACTTCGCCGACATGCTGGGTGACCGGACATTCTCGGCCTCGATCCGCAACACCGTGGTCTACTGCCTGTTCGTCGCTCCGCTCTCGATCGGAATCGCACTCGGCCTTGCTGTCCTGATCGAGGCCGGCGCGCGGGGCAGGGCATTCTGGCGGGCCGTGTTCTTCCTGCCGGTGGTCTCGCTGACGGTGGCGATGGCCACGGCGTGGCAATACCTGCTGCATCCGAGCATCGGGCCGTTGAACGCGCTTCTGCGCGTGATCGGTGCCGGGACGCCAAACTGGCTTGGGTCGTCGGACTGGGTGATCGTCTCTCTCGGCTTCATCGGCGTTTGGGAGAATGTCGGATTCAACCTCGTGCTCTTCCTCGCCGGGC
This sequence comes from Hyphomicrobiales bacterium, assembly GCA_026400565.1. Lineage (GTDB taxonomy): Bacteria > Pseudomonadota > Alphaproteobacteria > Rhizobiales > Beijerinckiaceae > Allobosea. The sequence goes on from JAPLOV010000083.1 coordinate 11,439, forward strand.
TGACGGCGATTCCGCGTGAGCTTTATGCGGCCTCCGAGATCGACGGCGCACGCAGCGGCTGGTCGAAATTCTGGCTGGTGACCTGGCCGATGCTGGGGCCGACCATGCTGTTCGTGATCATCATCACAATGACACGCTCGATCCGGGTCTTCGACACCGTGCAGACCCTGACCCAGGGCGGGCCAAACAATGCCTCCGAGGTCCTGCTGCGCACGATCTACCAGGAGGGCTTCCACTATTTTAGGTTCGGTTATTCTGCCGCGATCACCCTCGTCTTCCTCGTCATCGTGCTCGGGCTGATGCTCATCCAGACCCGGCTGATCGACCGGCGCGTGCATTACGGGTGACGTGATGCAGAGCCGTCCGCTGATCCTCGATCTGCCCCGCCTTGCGCTGTTGTCGCTGGCCGCCTTCGTGGTGCTGGCACCCTACATCTGGATGGTGGCGGTGTCGGTCAAACCGCAGGACGAGGTCTTCAAGGCATCCTTGTCGCTGATCCCGCAGAAGTGGGCGCTGGTCGAGAACTACGGCAAGGTGCTCGCGACGATCCCGGTCTGGACCTACATCGGCAATGGCCTGATCGTCTGTTTCGGTATCCTGTTCTTCCAGATCCTGTTCGCGGTGCCGGCGGCCTATGCGCTGGCCAAGCTCAATTTCAGGGGCCGGGAGCTGGTGTTCGGCTTTGTCATGCTGGGCCTGCTGGTGCCTTACCAGACCACGGCGCTGCCGCTCTATTTGGGCATTCACCAGCTTGGCCTGCTCAACAGCTACACGGCGCTGATTGCACCGTTCACCTGCTCGGTGTTCGCGATCTTCCTGTTCCGCCAATTCTTCCGCGCCATTCCCGATGATCTGATCAACGCCGCGCGCATAGACGGCATGGGCGAGTTCTCGATCGTCTGGAGGGTGGTCCTGCCCAACGCGCTACCGGCCGCAACGGCGTTTGCGATCTTCTCGGTGGTGGCGCACTGGAACGACCTTTTCTGGCCGCTGATCGTGATCCAGAAGGGCGATCTCTACACGCCTGCCATGGGCATCCTGGCGTTCCGCTCGGTTGAGGCCGGCGAGGATTATGGCGCGCTGATGGCTGCAGCCCTGCTCGTGACGGCCCCGCTCGTTCTCGCCTTCCTGCTCGCCCAACGCCGTTTCATCGAAGGCATCACCATGACCGGACTCAAGGGCTGAGCGCCGGTTCCAACCAGAAGGACAACAGCCATGACGAAAGACATCCTGACCAGAGAGATGCGCATCAGCCGCCGTCACACCCTGACTCTGATGGGCGGTGCTGCCGTCTCCGTCGCCATGCCGTCCGTGGTGCGGGCGCAGGCAGCCGAGATCCAGGTGCACTACTCGATGCCGGCGATCTTCAAGGAGGCGCAGGACGCCGTGATGGCGGCCTTCAGCGCCAAGCACCCCGAGGTCAAGGCGACCTATGTCAACCCGACGCCGACCTATGAGGATGGCGCGCAACTCCTGCTGCGCAATGCGGCCACCAACTCCATGCCGGACGTGTCCTTCCAGGGGCTCAACCGCCTGCGCATGTTCGCCGAACGCGGCGTCGCTGTCGATCTTGCCCCGCTGCTGGCCAAGGAAGGCGATCTTGCAAAGCTTGGCTACTCACCTGCCATCCTTGGTCTGGGTTTCCATGCCAAGGTGCAATGCGGCCTGCCTTTCGCCACCTCGAACCCGATCAGCTACTATAACGCCACGTTGCTGAAGCGCGCCGGTCTTGATCCGTCGAAGTTCCCGACAACGTGGGACCAGGTGATCGTGGATTCGCAAAAGGTTCGCGCCCTGGGCGACGGCAATGACGGCATGTTCTTCCGCTGGCCGGGCGATGACTGGATGTTCTCGGCGCTGCTTTACGGCCATGGCGGCCGCATGCTCAACGATGCCGAGACCGATGTTGCCTTCAATGGCGCTGAGGGCCTCGCAGCGCTGCGCCTGCTCGACCGGATGGTTAAGGAAGGTGGCATGCCGAACTATGCTGGAACGGCCGACCTCCAGGCTTTCGCTGCGGGCAAGCTCGGCATGATGTTCCGCACCACCGCACAGGTGCGCTCGATCGCCAATTCAGTCGGCAGCAACTTCGAACTTGGAACCACGATCATGCCGGTGATCGACGCCGCCAAGGGCCGCCTGCCAACAGGTGGCGCGGCTGCCATGATCACTGCAAAGGATCCGCGCAAGCTTGAAGCGGCGTGGAAGTTCGTCAAGTTCGCCACCTCGGCCGAGGGCACGACACTGATGGTCAAGAACACCGGCTACGTGCCCTGCAATCAAATCGCCATCGATGACCCGAGCTATCTCGGCGACTTCTACAAGGCCAATCCGCTGTTCCAGGCAGCAACCAGGCAGGTCCACCTGATGGTGCCGTGGTATGCCTTCCCGGGCCAGAACTCGGTTCGAGTGACCCAGGTCATGGTCGACAACCTCGCCCGTATCGTCGAGCAGAAGGCGACGCCAGAGGCAGTTCTGGCCGACATGGCCACCGAAGTGCGTCGCCTCATCCCGCGCCAGGGTTGATGGGCGCGTCACATTAAGCTCTTCTCAGGCGTCCGGCATGCCGGACGCCTGATGGTTTCCAGCCGGACCGAGACATGATCACGCGCATCGCCCAGATTTCCGACAGCCATCTGTCGGTCGAAAAACCCTTCTTTCGCAGCAATTTCGACCTTGTGGCCATCCACTTGCGCGACACTGCGCCTGACATCGTCATCAACACCGGTGATCTTGCCCTTGACGGCGCGGATCACGACGCCGACCTTGTCGAGGCGCGGGCGGCCCATGCCGGGCTTGGTCTCGAATGCCATGTTCTTCCCGGCAACCATGATGTCGGCGATCATCTCGATGTCGCGCGCCGGCAGCCGGTTAATGCCGAGCGTCTGGCGCGCTACCGGCGCATCATCGGCCCTGACATCTGGTCTCTGGAAATCTCCGGCTGGACCTTGCTCGGACTGAATGCGTTGACGCTCGGGCTTGATCTTGACGAGGGCCGGCAGGATGGGTTGATCAGGAACGCGGTCGCGGCTCTGGCAGGTCGCTCGCTGGCGATCTTCCTGCACAAGCCGCTGGCCGATCTCAGCCATAACGAAGATCTGACCAGCAACCGCTTCATGACAGCAGGTCCTCGCCAGCATCTGGCCTCACTGCTCGAAGGGGCCGTGCCGGCGCTCGTGGCCTCAGGTCATGTCCATCAGTATCGAGACAGCCGCTTCGGCGGCAGCCGCCACGTCTGGGCTCCGGCGACCTCCTTCATGATCAGCGATCCGTGGCAGCCGGGCTATGGTGCCAAGATGGTGGGTTACCTGATGCACGAATTCCATGCCGATGGCGGCCATCGCCTCGAGGTGGTTGGCGTGCGTGATCTGGTTCACCACGATCTCGTTGCCTTCCCCGAGGCCTATGGCGATGTGCGAGCCTGGGGACCGGGCAAGGCGTGACGGTGCCTTAAGCCCAGACGGCGTCGAGCACCCTGAGCCAGTTCCCCGACATGATCTTCTTGATCTCGCCCGTTCTTTAGCCGCTGCGCTCCAGACCGCCGACGATGCGGGGCGTATAGGTCAGCGAGGCGTAGTCCAGGTTGAGGAGGGTCGCCCATTCATACCAGGGGCCGAGAATGCCGGTGATGTTGAGATAAAGGCCGCGCGGTCCGAAGGACTTTTCCCGCTTGTCCTGGTCCCGGGGATGTCCTTCGGTGACATCGCTGGCAAAGCCGACATGATCGATCCCGCCGACCTTTACCATGTGATCCATCTGGTCCAGATAGTCGTCCAGATCCGGACGCATCGCATGTTGCGGGGGCTGGGGCACACGCCAAACGCATTGGCATGGCTGAACACGACGGGTTGACGCGCTTCGGCGATGAAACCGGCGCCTGTCCCGTGTCCGCAATGGGACAGGTCGATCAGCAGCCGGTTGGCATGCATTTCGGCCACCCAGGCAGATGCCGTCGCGCCAGGGCAGAAAGGGCTTGCGGCTCATCGCGCCGAAGACCCAATGTTGTTGTCTGAGTTACCCATTCCTGTTGCCCGCACTTTTTTATCCAGCACAATCAATGTATTGTGAGGAAAATCGTGGGAGCGGTCGGAGGGCGTTGGCTCCCGGAGCAGGATTCGAACCTGCGACCAACCGGTTAACAGCCGGTTGCTCTACCGCTGAGCTATCCGGGATCAACGCGTTGCGTGCATACAGACGCGCCGTCCTGCATGCAAGCCCTGTTACCGGATTAATCGTTCGCATGACAGTCATCAAGCAATGGTCAAACATGACGGGGGCGCCCTCGCCAGGCGACGTCCGGCCTTCCGGCTTTTCGCCGATGATCGCTTGCAGGTTCCGCAAGCTTGTTGCTATAGGCCCTTCACGCGTCCGTGACGCGGCTCGCCCTGATGGCCTCGTGGCGGAGTGGTTACGCAGAGGACTGCAAATCCTTGTACGGGGGTTCGATTCCCTCCGAGGCCTCCACCTCTCCCCATGAGATGGATTGTCAGGAAACCGGGCCGGTTTGCCTGGTATGCGGCATGCGCTGACCGGTGCATCGCGCGCTCCATCGGCTTTGGGCGCTTGCGTTTTTGCGCTGCATCGCACAAAACCGCGCGGTCCGCCGCACGCTGGGCGGATCCGATCCCGGAGGATGCATGACCGCTGATTATTCCGCGCTCCGGCGCAATATGGTGGACTGCCAGTTGCGCACCTACGATGTCACGGATCGTGCCGTTCTGGCTGCGATGGACAGCGTTCCCCGCGAAGTGTTCGTTCCGGAAGCCCGCCGAGAGGTCGCCTATATCGACCAGCCGGTGGCGCTGGACGGCCTTGGTGCAGCGGGCAGGGCGCTGCTCGCGCCCATGACTGCCGGGCGGATGCTCCAGAACCTTGATATCCAGCCAGGCCAGCGTTTGCTCGATATCGCCTGCGGGACCGGCTACAGCGCCGCGGTGGCGCTTGCCATGGGCGCCACTGTCGTTGCCTACGATGCCTCCGCGGCGTTGCGGGAGGCTGCGCGCGTGGCTCTGGCTGAGGCCGGTGCCGGCGCGGTCACGGTTGTTGATGCCCTGCCGGACTCCAAGTTTGACCTGATCATGGTCAACGGCGCCTGCGAAGGCATGCCAAAGGTCCTCGCGGACCGGCTTGCCGATGGTGGGCGGATGGTTGTGGTCGAAGGGGCCGGGCGGGCCGGGCGCGTGATGCTGTATCAGCGCTCTGGCGATGCCGTGGGTGGCCGCGCTGTTTTCGACGCCGCCGCTCCCGTGCTTGCTGAATTCTGCAAGGCCGCTATCTTCGCCCTGTGACGGCTGGATCCGCCGGTTGACTGATTCGATTCGTGCGCTGGTCATCCCGCCCGGGCCGGACAGCGCCTGAACGCGTCAGGCAGGTGTCACTTTTATGTGGCATGTGCCGATTCAATTGTCCCTAGCGGCATACGTCGGTTGGTGACGCAGATTTCGCTTGTTAGTAAAGATGACCAGTTCATTAATGCCGTCGCACGTGGCGGTTTCCGCTGCGTGTCGTCCGAACGAGGCAACAAGACATGGTATTTCGAAGCGTTCGCGGCTTGAGTTTTACAGCTGCGGCCTCAGCGCTGCTGGTTTCCCTTGCCGTTTCGTCAGGGCCGGCGCGGGCTGCCGAGACCCTCGAAAGCGCTCTGTCCAAGGCATATGGGTCCAACCCGACACTCAACGCACAGCGCGCCGCCTTGCGCGTCAGCAATGAAGGCGTGTCTCAGGCGCTGTCAGGCTATCGGCCACGCGTGACCGGGACAGCCGATTTCGGTGTGTCATACATCGAGAACAACAGGCCACTGGCGCGCGCAACCTCCATTCGACAGGCCCCCCGCGGCGCTGGTGTCCAGCTTGACCAGACGATCTGGAATGCGGGCCGGACCAGCAATGCCGTCAGCCAGGCCGAAGCGCTGGTGCTCGCTGGCCGCGAGACCTTGCGCGTAGCCGAGCAGACGGTTCTGCTTGATGCGGCCACTGCCTACATGAACGTGTTGCGCGACACGGCAATTCTCAATCTCAACAACAACAACGTCGAGGTGCTGGAAGAGCAGCTTCGCCAGACGCGGGACCGCTTCAATGTCGGCGAAGTGACCCGGACGGACGTGGCCCAGTCCGAGGCGCGGCTGGCCTCGTCGCGCTCGCAGCTGTCGGTTGCGCAGGCCAACATCAAGTCGAGCCTTGGCCGCTATCGCCAGATCGTCGGGGTCCAGCCCAAACGGCTCGCGCCGGGGCGGCCGCTCGAACGCAATCTGCCACGGTCGCTCGATGAGGCAACCCGCATCAGCCAGAGCCAGCATCCCTCGATCATCGCCGCGCTACACAATGTCGATGCCGCCGATATCGGCGTAAAGGTTGCGGAAGCCGAACTCTATCCGAGCCTCGGCCTGTCTGCTTCTGTTGCGCATCGCAACGAATTCAACACGCTCAACGACCAGCGCGGGACCGCCAGTGCGTTGGCGCGCCTCACGGTGCCGATCTACGAGGGTGGCCAGGTCTATTCGCGGACACGGCAGGCGAAGGAACTCGCCGGCCAGCGCCGCCTTGAAGCCGATATCACCCGCGAGCAGATCCGGGCAGCCGTGGTGACGGCGTGGGGCTCGCTCGAAGCCTCCAAGGCCCAGACGATTGCGGCCCAGGCGCAGGTGCTGGCGGCCGAAACCGCTCTGAACGGCGTGCGCGAGGAGGCCAAGGTCGGCCAGCGCACAACGCTTGACGTGCTCAACGCTCAGCAGGAATTGCTGTCCGCCCGCTCGTCCTTGATCACTGCGCAGCGGGACCGGGTGGTGGCATCCTACAACGTGATGTCGGCATCGGGGGGCCTCAATGCGCGGATGCTGGGCCTCAAGGTGGCTCGCCACGATCCGAACCTGCATTACGAGCAGGTGCGCGACAAGTGGATCGGAACGCAGACGCCTGACGGGCGCTAGAAGCTGTTGCGGGTCTAGGGGAAGGCGACAGGCTTTCCCCGTCCGATCATCCACGGTTTTTCCTGTGTGTGGGTCCGGGGCGTGGTTGTGCATGCCGCGTCTCCTCATCTATTCATGTGAAAGCAAAGGCGATTCCGCCGTTGCATTTCGGCGCGCAGCATCCTTGGGTTGAGTATGACGGCTCTCGCAAAAGGCAACGAACCCTCGATGGAGGAAATCCTCGCCTCGATCCGGCGCATCATTGCCGATGATCCGCAGGTCGTGGCCGCTTCGCCGGAAGCGGAAACAGCGCCGGCGGCCCCACCGATGCCGCAACCCGATGATGTTCTCGATCTTGCCGTGGCCGCCACGCCGGTGCCTCAGGATAGCGAGGACGATGCGAAGAGCCAGGACGATGTCGACCTGATGTTCGCCGATCCGGAGCCTGAGCCCGAACCTGCTCGTGCACCGCCTCCTGTGTCGGTCGCTGCGACACGCCCGCCACCACCGGTTGTCGTGCCGGATCATCAGCCGGAACCGCGCTCGGAGCTGTTGTCTGCCGCGACAAGCGCTTCGATCGCCGGAGCGTTTTCGTCCCTGTCGAACACACTTCTGACCGGCAATGCCCGGACGCTGGAGGACCTCGTCAAGGACATGATGAAGCCAATGCTCAAGACATGGCTGGACGACAACCTGCCCTCGATCGTCGAGCGGCTGGTCAAGGCCGAGATCGAGCGCGTCGCCCGCGGCGGTCGCTGAAGCAGATCGCGACAGAAAGCAGTGCCATGGCCGGTGCTTTGGAGGGCTGCATGCGTCCCTCCTGTGCGCATGGGCGATGTAGCCAGTTGCCAAGCGAGTTGACGAAGGCCTGCACCTTCGGCTTTTAGAACAACAGCAATGGTTTTTGTGATTTGCTGCCGGGCCCTGATGCCCGGCGGTTCACTTTTGAGGCCCTTCCCATGATGGACAACAGGTTCGAACCCGCCGCCATCGAGGCGCGCATTGCCGATCGCTGGGCGAAGGCCAACGCCTTTGCCGCAATGCGGCCGGGCCGGGAGACGGCTGAGCCGTTCTGCATCGTGATCCCGCCGCCGAACGTGACGGGATCGCTGCATATCGGGCATGCCCTCAACAACACCTTGCAGGACGTGCTGTGCCGCTACTGGCGCATGAAGGGCAAGGATGTGCTCTGGCAGCCGGGCACTGACCATGCCGGCATCGCCACGCAGATGATGGTGGAGCGCAAGCTCGCCGCTGAGAACCGTGCCGACCGGCGCAGCATGGGCCGCGACGCCTTCCTGCGCGAGGTGTGGGCGTGGAAGGAAGAGAGCGGCGGCACCATCGTCAACCAGCTCAAGCGCCTTGGTGCCTCTTGCGACTGGAGTCGCGAGCCGAGCGCTTCACCATGGACCCGGGCCTCTCCGACGCCGTGCTGAAGGTGTTCGTGGAGCTGCACCGCAAGGGCATGATCTACAAGGCCCGCCGTCTGGTGAACTGGGACCCGAAGCTGCTCACCGCGATCTCCGACCTTGAAGTCGAGCCGCGCGAGGTGAAGGGCCAGATGTGGTACTTCGACTATCCGCTGGCCGACGATCCGGAGGTGAAGATCACCGTCGGCACGACACGGCCGGAAACCATGCTCGGCGACACCGGCATCGCGGTTCATCCCGAGGACGAGCGCTGGAAGCGGCTGATCGGCAAGATGGTGCGCCTGCCGCTGGTTGGGCGCCTGATCCCTGTCGTGGCAGATGCCTATTCGGACCCGGAGAAGGGCTCAGGCGCGGTCAAGATTACGCCGGCACATGATTTCAACGATTTCGAGGTCGGCAAGCGCCACAACCTGCCGCTGGTCAATGTGCTGACGGCGGATGCGAGGATCACGATCGACGGCAATCCGGACTTCACGACCGGCATTCCCGGCGGTGTGCTGGCCGATGAGCTGCGCCATCTCGACGGCCTCGACCGTTTTGAGGCGCGCAAGCGCGTGGTGGCCTGGTTCGAGGAGCACGGCCTGCTCCAGAAAATCGAACCCAATGCCCATGCCGTGCCGCATGGTGACCGTTCCGGCGTGCCGATCGAGCCGTGGCTGACCGACCAGTGGTATGTCGATGTGCGCCCGATGGCGGAGAAGGCCATGGCCGCCGTGCGCGAGGGACGCACAAGGCTGCATCCGTCCGAGCGCGAGAAGATCTTCTTCCAGTGGATGGAGAACATCGAGCCGTGGTGCGTCTCGCGTCAGCTCTGGTGGGGCCATCAGATCCCGGCCTGGTATGGGCCGGATGGAACGCCGTTCGTGGCGCTGGACGAGGTGGCTGCGCAGGTAGAGGCGACCGCCCATTATGGCGCGCCGGTGAAGCTGGAGCGCGATCCTGATGTGCTCGACACCTGGTTCTCGTCGGCGCTGTGGCCGTTCTCCACGTTGGGCTGGCCGCAGGATACGCCCGAACTTGCCAAGTTCTACCCGACATCGACCCTCGTCACCGCCGCCGACATCCTGTTCTTCTGGGTGGCGCGGATGATGATGATGGGCACCGAGTTCATGGGCCAGACGCCTTTCGCCGACGTGATCCTGCACGGGATCGTCCGGGACGAGAAGGGCAAGAAAATGTCCAAGACGACCGGCAATGTCATCGATCCGCTAACGGTGATCGACCAGTATGGCGCGGATGCGATGCGCTTCACGCTGGCGGCGATGGCCAGCTCCGGCCGGGACATCAAGCTGTCGATGGCGCGCGTCGAAGGCTATCGCAATTTCGCAACCAAGATCTGGAATGCCGCGCGCTTTGCCGAAATGAACGGCTGCTTGCGTGTGGCCGGGTTCGATCCGCACATGGTTTGCGAGACGCTCAACCAATGGGTGCTCGGCGAGGCTGCCCGTGCAGCGCGCGAGGTGGCTGCCGGCATCGAGGCTTACCGCTTCAACGATGCAGCCGATGCGGCCTACCGCTTCGTCTGGGGCACGTTCTGTGACTGGTATGTCGAGCTGTCCAAGCCCGTGCTGCAAGCCGAAGGTGACAGTGCGGCCAAGGATGAAACGCGCGCGACAGTGGCTTTCGTGATCGATGTCATCGCCAGCCTGCTGCATCCGTTCATGCCGTTCATGACCGAGGAACTCTGGGCCGTGAAGGGCGAGGCGGGGCCGGCGCGAACCGGTCTGCTCTGCCATGCCGACTGGCCGGAACTGACTGGTCTCGAAAACGCCGCTGCAGAAGCCGAGATCGGGTTCGTGGGCGAGCGCGATCTGGGATCGGGCCTGCAGCAGGTGCTACTGGTGCTGGTTGGCGCATCCGACGGCACGCGTGCCATTGTCGGCCGCTGGGAGGCGATGATCGCGCGGCAGGCAAGGGCGTCCTCGATCGGCTTTGCGGAGAATGCTCCGCCCCAGTCGGCTCAGATCGTGGTGCGCGGCGAAACCATCGCCATGCCGCTGGCCGGGCTCATCGACCTTGGCGCCGAGACCTTGCGGCTGAACAAGGAACTGGCCAAGCTCGATGGCGAGATCGGCGGCGTTGAGCGCAAGCTGGCCAATACCGAATTCATCGCCAAGGCACCCGAAGAGGTGATCGAGGAAAACCGCGAGCGGATTGCCGAGGCCCGTGCCCGGCAAGCCAAGATCCGCGATGCCTTGACCAGACTGGGCTGAGTGCCCACCCACAAAAACCCCGGAGCCATCAGCCCCGGGGTGTCGCCTTGTGCTGGCCTTTCTTTCAGGCGAGATCGAAGCGGTCGGCGTTCATCACCTTGGTCCATGCCGCAATGAAATCGGTGACGAATTTTTCCTTCGAGCCGGCCTGCGCATAGACCTCGGCCAGGGCCCGCAACTGCGAGTTCGACCCGAAGATGAGGTCGGCCCGGGTTGCGGTCCACTTCATCTGGCCTGACGTGCGGTCGCGGCCTTCGAACAGGTCCTGCGCTTCCGAGGTGGCTGTCCATGCCGTGCCCATGTCGAGCAGGTTGACGAAGAAGTCCGTCGTCAGCTGCCCGATGCGGTCGGTGAAGACGCCGTGACGGGCGCCATCATGGTTGGCCCCCAGCACGCGCATGCCGCCCACAAGAACCGTCATTTCGGGCGCGGTCAGGGTCAGAAGCTGTGCCTTGTCGACAAGCAGTTCCTCAGCCGAGACGTCTGACGGCCCCTTCTGGTAGTTGCGGAAGCCATCAGCAAACGGCTCCAGCACCGAGAACGACTCCACATCGGTCTGCTCTGCGGTGGCGTCCGTGCGCCCGGGCGTAAACGGAACCTTGACGGCAAATCCTGCCGCCTTGGCCGCCTGTTCGATGCCATATGCACCGCCAAGCACGATCAGATCGGCCAGCGAGATCGTTCGGCCATTGGCCGCGCCCGCATTGAAAGTTGCCCGTATGCTGTTGAGCGTGCCCAGAACTGCAGCGAGCTGGCTTGGCTGGTTGACCACCCAGTCCTTCATCGGCGCGAGTCGGATGCGTGCACCATTGGCACCGCCCCGCTTGTCTGAGCCGCGGAAGGTCGAGGCCGAGGCCCACGCCGTCTGAACGAGCTGGCTGATGCCGAGGCCGCTTTGCGCGATCATCGCCTTCAGTGCCGCGATTTCGGTTTCGGTGACGACGGGATGATCGAGGGCCGGAACCGGGTCCTGCCAGATCAGATCCTCTGCCGGAACTTCCGGACCGAGATAGCGGACCTTTGGCCCCATGTCGCGGTGGGTCAGCTTGAACCAGGCGCGGGCGAAGGCATCGGCAAACTCGGCTGGGTTCTTGTGGAAGCGCCGGGAGATCGCATTATAGGCCGGGTCCATCCGCATGGCCATGTCGGCGGTCGACATCATCAGCGGCACCCGCCTGGCAGGATCATGCGCATCGGGCGCATGGTCCTTCGGGGCGAGGTCCTTCGCTGCCCATTGCCAGGCACCGGCCGGGCTCTTGCCCAGTTCCCATTCATAGCCGAAGAGCACGTCGAAATAGGCCATGTCCCACCGGACCGGGTCCGGCGTCCACGGGCCTTCAAGCCCGCTGGTGATGGTGTGGGCGCCGTGCCCTGTGCCGAAGCTGCTCAGCCAGCCCAGGCCCTGGGCGGCGATGTCAGCGCCTTCCGGCTCGGGGCCGACATGGGCCGTGTCGCCGGCACCGTGAGTTTTGCCAAAGGTGTGGCCGCCGGCCACCAGCGCGACGGTTTCAGCGTCGTCCATTGCCATGCGAGCAAAGGTCTCGCGGATGTCACGCGCCGAGGCGAGCGGATCGGGCTTGCCGTTCGGACCTTCTGGATTGACATAGATCAGGCCCATCTGGACGGCGGCCAGCGGGTTCTCAAGTGCGCGGTCGCCGCTGTAGCGCTTGTCGCCCAGCCAGTCGGCTTCCTTGCCCCAGTAGATATCTTCCTCCGGCTCCCAGACATCGGCGCGTCCGCCACCGAAGCCGAAGGTCCGGAATCCCATGGATTCCAGCGCAGCATTGCCGGCGAGAATCATCAGGTCCGCCCAGGAAATGGCGTCGCCATACTTGGCCTTGATCGGCCAGAGCAGGCGGCGTGCCTTGTCGAGGTTGCCATTGTCAGGCCAGCTGTTGAGTGGCGCAAAGCGCTGTGTGCCGGAGGAGGCACCGCCGCGGCCATCGCCGGTGCGATAGGTGCCCGCGCTGTGCCAGGCCATCCGGATGAAAAGGGGGCCATAGTGGCCATAATCCGCCGGCCACCAATCCTGCGAGTTGGTCATCAGGGCGAAGAGATCCTGCTTCAGTGCCTGGTAGTCGAGGCCGCCGAAGGCAGTGGCGTCGTTGAATGCTGGCGACATCGGGCTCGACAGCGCCGTGTTCTGGTGCAGCATCCTGAGATTGAGCTGGTTTGGCCACCAATCGCGGTTGCTCCTCATGGCAAGCGTTGTCGCGCCATGCGCGACCGGACAGCCGCCGTTCCCCGTCGAAGTGCCATGCATCTGTCGTCTCTCCTTGCGATCTGCGCCGTGTGACGACGCCTGAGTGCTATATGGGGTCATCCTGGCCGCAGGTCATCCCTCCGGATGTGTCTGGCGGCAATTTTCGACACAACATGCGAACGCCGCTGGAAACGCAGCCGGAGTTCAGCTAATGCTGCCGCGCCGGTGTCCTGCTGGCTTTGCTTTCCAACGCCAGTCCCGGATCTCTACCCAACATGCTGAAGCGTGCCTATGACTGGGTTGTGTCCTACGCGAGCCATCCGCGTGCCGTGTGGGTCCTGTTTGCCGTGACATTTCTGGAAAGCTCGATCAGCCCGATTCCGCCGCTGCCCTTGCTGATTCCGATGTGTCTCGCCCGACCAGAGCGCTCCTGGTTCTATGCCTTCGTCTGTTCCATAGGCGCACTGCTGGGCGGCTATATGGGGTACGCCATCGGCTGGTTGCTCTATGACACGGTCGGGCTGTGGCTGATCACGCTGTATGGTCTTGCCGACCAGGCAAGCGGCATGGTCGAGAACTCCAAGCATGTCTGGTTCTGGGTGCTGCTGACCAAGGGTTTGACGCCAATCCCGTTCAAGATCGTCACGATCATGTCCGGT
>JAPLOV010000125.1 GCA_026400565.1 Hyphomicrobiales bacterium
CTCCAACAAGGCGCTCGAGTTTCTCAATGCCGGCTCGCTCGATTTCGGCTCGACTGCTGGCGCGGCAGCGCTGATCGCCCGCGTCAACGGCAACCCGATCCGCTCGGTCTATGTCTACTCACGCCCGGAATGGACCGCGCTCGTCACGGCCGCCAAGAGCGGGATCAAGACGGTGGCCGACCTCAAGGGCAAGCGTGTCGCAGTCACCCGCGGCACCGATCCGCACATCTTCCTTGTCCGGGCCCTGGCCGAAGCGAAGCTGACCGAGCGCGATGTCCGCCTCGTCCTGCTCCAGCACCAGGACGGGCGGCTCGCGCTTGAACGTGGCGACGTCGATGCCTGGGCCGGCCTCGACCCTCTGATGGCCGCCGCGGAAATCGAAACCGGCGCTGTCCTTTTCCACCGCAAGGCCGCCGACAACACCTGGGGCATCCTCAACGTGCGCGAGGAGTTTGCCGAGAAGAACCCTGCACTCGTCCGCGCCGTGCTGAAGGCCTATGAAGAGGCCCGCAAGTGGTCCATCGAGAACCCGGCAGAATTGACGCGGCTTCTGGTCAACGTCACCAAGCTGCCCGAGCCGGTCGTCGCCCGCCAGCTCCAGCGCACCGAACTGACCCATGGTCCGATCGGCAGCGCCCAGATCGAAACCATCGTCGCCGCCGGCGAGGCCCTGAAGCAGGCAGGCATTCTGCCGGCAACCACCGATATCCAGTCGGCCGTTGATGGCCTGCTGGACCGCCGCTTCACGGCCGCCTCGAACTGACGATCCGGAAGCAGCCCTATCATGACCTTGCCCGCCAGCACGACGCAGGCAGGCGCGCCACCTGCCGAAAGGCTGGACGCGCCGGCATCCCCAACCCTTGCGGCCGGCACAATGCCGGTCCCGGCACCTGCCCGGCGCTGGGGAACGGGCGGGATTGTTGGCTTTATGCTGCCGTTCGCGCTGGCACTGGTCTGGGAAGCGTCGGTTCGGCTCGGCTTCAGCAATGGCAGGCTGATGCCGCCGCCCTCGCGCATCGGGGCCACCTTGTGGGACCTTGCGCAAACCGGCGAACTCGCCTCGCACGCAGGCGCAACACTCTGGCGGGTTGCGGCCGGGTTTGGGCTCGGGGCCGCCGCCGGCACCGTGCTCGGAGCCGTCTCGGGGGCAAGCCCGGTGATGCGCCGGATCATGGACCCGACACTTCAGGCTCTCAGGGCCATTCCCTCGATCGCCTGGGTGCCGCTGTTCATCCTCTGGCTCGGCATCTTCGAGGCCTCAAAGGTGGCGCTGATCGCGGTGGGCGTGTTCTTCCCCGTCTATCTCGGCGTGGCAGCGGCACTGTCGGGCGTGGATCGCAAGATCATCGAGGTCGGGCGCGTCTTCCGGCTCTCGCGCCTCCAGATGATCAGGCGCGTGACGCTGCCAGCGATCCTGCCGGCCTGGATCACCGCCCTGCGCACCGGCCTCGGCCTCGGCTTCATGTTCGTTGTCGCCGCCGAGTTCATGGGCGCGAGCGAAGGCCTCGGCTATCTGCTCGTGGACGGCCAGCAACTGGGCCGCCCCGACCGCATTCTCGCCGCCATCATCGCCTTTGCCGTGCTCGGCAAGATCGCGGATGGCCTTCTCGTTGTCGTCACGCGCCCCCTGCTCACCTGGCAGGATGTCGGCCGCGACAGGCTCTAGGCTCACCTCCCATGCTCCGCATCGACGCGCTTTCCAAGACCTACGCAGACGGCAACAAGGCCCTCGATACACTGGACCTCAACATCGGCACCGGCGAGATCGTCGCGCTGGTGGGCGGCTCGGGATGCGGCAAAACCACCCTGCTGCGCCTGATCGCCGGCCTCGACACGGCTACGAGCGGCGAAATCCGCCTCGATGACGCCGTGATTTCCGGCCCTTCCGCCGATGTCGGCGTTATTTTTCAGGAGCCCCGCCTGTTTCCGTGGCTGACCATCGACGACAATGTCGCCTTCGGTCTGTCGCATCTCTCCGCCTTCGAGCGTGAGGGACTGGTGGCCAATGCCCTGAGCCGTGTCGGCCTGTCCGGCCACGGCCATCGCTGGCCGCGCGAACTGTCGGGCGGCCAGCAGCAGCGTGCGGCCATCGCCCGCGCACTGATCACCCGCCCCCGCCTGCTGATCATGGACGAACCGTTTTCAGCGCTGGACCCGACCACACGCCAGAGCCTGCACCGGCACCTGCTCTCGCTCTGGGACGAAAGCCGTCCCACGGTGCTTCTGGTCACGCACGATGTCGAGGAAGCTGTCTCGCTGGCGGACCGCATCATCGTCATGCGCCCCAATCCGGGCCGGCTCCACGAAGAGTTTCCCAATCTGCTTTCGCGCCCGCGGGACCGGATGGGCACCGGCTTCGAAAGCATCAGCCGCAGCATTCTCAAGAGCCTCGATCAATCGCTGAAGCCTACACCGCAACCGGCTGCCCGCGCGACGGCTGGGGAAGCGGCCTGGTGGTAAAGGCCGGAGCGCGCTCGTCATGTCTGTGCCGTGCCAGGCCTTGCCAGCGGAATCAAATTGAGTGATTTCTCGTCTAACGACATCTTTTTACAAGGAAAACAGCTATGGATGCGGCGACACTGAGGGCACTGCAGGCCCCGATAAAGGACAGCTACCGCTCGGCTCCCGGGGCCGCCGTCATCACCTTGAAGGCACAAGGCGAGATCGACGAGAGCAAGATCGCCTGCAAGCTGGAAACCGGCCGCGCCATCATGGAAGCGGGCCTGCATCCAGCCAGCGGCGGCAGCGGCGCGGAACTGTGCTCAGGCGACATGCTGCTGGAAGCGCTCGTCGCTTGTGCCGGCGTAACGCTGAAGGCCGTGGCGACAGCGCTTGAGATCAACCTCACCAAAGGCACGGTTCGGGCCGAGGGCGACCTTGATTTCCGCGGCACGCTTGGAGTGGCCAAGGATGCGCCCGTCGGTTTCAGCGCCATTCGCCTGACCTTTGACGTCGTCAGCGATGCGCCGCAGGACAAGCTCGACACGCTGCTGAAGCTCACCGAGCGCTACTGCGTGGTCTTCCAGTCGCTCAATGTCCGGCCGGCCCTGACCGCAACCCTGACGAACGGCGCCTGACGCGGCGAGGGCGGCGGCACGGCCCGGCGGCCTCTACTCCGCAGCGCGCAGGCGTGGTGGCGGAGCCAGAACCTCGCCCTGAACCGGCTGATCCTCGAACTCCAGCGCCTCGATCCGTTCGCCGCGCTTCAGGATCTTGTCCGACGAGGTGCGGATCTGCGAGACATCGTCGCTGGCCTGGCGGAAGTGCGTGTCGAGTTTCTCGACGCGCTCGCTCAGGCGGCGCACATCATCGAGCAGCTTCGCCACCTCGGTCTGGATGACGCGTGCTTCGTCGCGCATGCGGGCATCGCGCACCAGCGACTGCATCACCTGGATGGCCAACGCCAGCAGCGACGGTGACACGATGACCACCCGGGCGCGGTGCGAGCGCTGCACCAGATCCTCGAAATGCTCGTGCAAGTCGGCATGAATCGCCTCAGACGGCACGAACATCAGGGCCATGTCCTGTGTTTCTTCCGCCGCGACATATTTGTCGGCGATATCCTTGATGTGGCTGCCCATGTCGGCGCGCACCCGCGCTGCGGCCTGCTTGCGCTGTTCCTCGGTGTCCGCAGCACGATAGGCGGTGAAGCCCTCCAGCGGGAACTTGGCATCGATCACCAGCTTGCGCGTGTCACCCGGCAGCGAGATCACACAATCAGGCCGTGTGCGGTTGGAGAGGGTGACCTGGAAATCATAGGCGGAGGCCGGCAGGCCGTCGCGCACGATCGCCTCCATGCGGCCTTGCCCATAGGCGCCGCGTGCCTGCTTGTTGGAGAGAACATCCTTCAGCGACACCATCTCACTGGTCAGGTCGGTCAGGTTCTTCTGGGCGCTGTCAATCACTGCAAGGCGCTCATTGAGCTTCTGCAGCGATTCGGTGGTGTTCCTACCGCTGGCTTCGAGCCCCTGCCCCAGATGGCTGCGCAGACCATCCAGTCGCTCGGCCACGAGCCGCGTCATGTCCGATTGCCGCGAGCCGAAAATCTCGGCCATGGTCTGCATGCGGCTGGTCAACTCGGCCTGAAGCCGGTTCATCTCGGCCACCTTGTCGTCCATCTCGCGGGCACGTTCCGTGGCAGATGCAGCCTCCAGCGTCCGCTCGAAGCTGGAGCGCCTGAGGCTTAGCACCATCCAGACCAGCAGGACCACGACCGCCAGCCCGAAGCCGAAGGCCGCCTGAATGGCGCTGACCTGATAATCGCCGACCGTGAGCACAATTCCCTGCATACTGACAGCATAACCCAGATTCGCCGCCCTGAACAGAACAAAAAAAGAACGAATTGACCTTCTTCCCCTGACATCTTATGTGCGGGCCAGTGTTTTCTCAGGTTTCCAAGCCATGGCCATCAAACCCCTCGTGATCTTGCCGGACCCACAGCTGAAGCGGGTGTCGGAACCGGTGACAACCGTGACGCCGGATATCCGCGCGCTCGCTGCTGACATGCTCGACACCATGTATGACGCGCCCGGCATCGGCCTTGCCGCCATCCAGATCGGCGTCGCCAAGCGCGTCGTCACCATTGATCTGGCCAAGCAGGACGAGGAGCGAAGCCCCATCGTTTTTCTCAATCCTGAGATCACCTGGGAATCCGAGGAGATGGCGCTCTATGAAGAGGGCTGCCTGTCGATCCCCGAATACTACGAGGAGGTCGAGCGCCCGGCGGTGGTCAAGGTCCGCTACATGGACCTCGACGGCAAGACCCAGGAGGTCGAGGTCGATGGCCTGATGTCGACCTGCATCCAGCACGAGATCGACCATCTTGATGGCGTCCTGTTCATCGACCACCTGTCGAAGCTCAAGCGTGACCGCTGCATCAAGAAATTCGCCAAGCAGGCGAAGGAACGCGAGCGTGGCGCATGAGCCTGCGTCTGATCTTCATGGGCACGCCTGAATTCGCCGTGCCCACCCTGACCGAACTGCTCGGCCAGGGGCATGAGATCGTCGCGGTCTACACGCGCCCTCCGGCGCAGGGCGGCCGTGGCCTTGATCTGCGGCCTTCGCCTGTCCAGCGCACGGCGGAGCGCTTCGGCCTGCCTGTGTTCCATCCTCGCTCCCTGCGCGGAGTGTCCGAGCAGGAGGCCTTCGCGGCTCACAAGGCGGACCTCGCCATCGTCGTGGCCTATGGCCTGATCCTGCCAAAGGCTGTCCTCGATGCCCCGGCGCTGGGTTGCGTCAACCTCCATGCCTCGCTGCTGCCACGCTGGCGGGGCGCAGCCCCCATCCAGCGCGCCGTCATGGCCGGCGATGCGCGCTCCGGGGTCAGCGTCATGCGCATGGAAGAAGGGCTGGACACCGGCCCGGTCAGCATGGTCGAGACCGTCGACATCAGCCCTGCCATGACCGCAGGAGAGCTGCATGATCGCCTCGCCGCGCTCGGTGCCGATCTGATGGCGCGCGCCGTCGCGGCCATGGCCCGCGGGTCGTTGCAGTGCGCCCCGCAGCCCGAGCAGGGCGTGTCATATGCCGCGAAGCTGACCAATGACGACAGCCGCATTGATTGGCACAGCGGCAACATCGCGCTGCACAATCAGATCAGGGGTCTTTCGCCCTTCCCCGGCGCCTTCGCCGATGTCGATCTCGGCAAGGGCCCCGAGCGGTTGAAAATCCTGCGCGCCGAAGCTGCAGAGGGCTCCGGCAAGCCAGGAACCCTGCTCGACGATGCCGGCCTCGTCGCCTGCGGAAGCGGCGCTCTCCGGCTGCTGCAGGTCCAGCGCGCCGGCAAGTCCGCCATGCCGGCCGATGCCTTCCTGCGCGGCGCGAGGATCGGTCGCGGCGCGGTGCTCGCCGCCCGTTCGTGACCTTGCATGCCGCGCTACAAGCTCACCATCGAGTACGACGGCACGCCCTATTCGGGCTGGCAGCGGCAGGACAATGCGCCCTCGGTGCAGCAGACGATCGAGGAGGCCATGGAGCGCTTCGTCGGCGCGCCCGTGCGCCTGCGGTGCGCCGGTCGCACCGATGCCGGCGTCCACGCCACCGGCCAGGTGGCGCATGTGCACATCGACAAGGATTGGCGCACCGACACCGTGCGTGATGCCACCAACGTCCATCTCCGGCCACACCCCGTCACCATCCTGTCGGCTGAGTTTGTGCCCGACACCTTCGATGCCCGCATGTCCGCGATACGGCGCCATTACCGCTTCCGTATCCTGGACCGGAGGCCGCCGCCTGCGCTGGAAGCGATGCGGGTCTGGCATGTGCCCTACCCGCTCGATCATGCAGCAATGCACGAGGCAGCGCAGGCCTATCTCGGCGAGCATGACTACACCACCTTCCGGGCCGCCGAATGCCAGGCCAATTCGCCTGTCCGCACCATCGAACGCTTTGTGGTGATGCGCCACGGCGACGCGATCTGCATCGAGACAGAAGCGCGCTCGTTCCTGCACCATCAGGTGAGGTCCATGACCGGAGCCCTGCTCCCTGTCGGGCGCGGCAAATGGGGCCGGCGCGACATTGCCCGGATCCTGAAGGCGGCAGACCGGGCGCTGTGCCCCGGCCTGGCGCCACCTTGCGGTCTTTATCTCACGCGCGTCGATTATTGATCGGTGGCCGCAAGGACCGGGGCAAAGGCCAGACTGATCAGGCGCGCCCGATCGGGGACAAGCCAGCCCGCCGCAGTCTCGGCGGCAGGTATGGGTTCAGTTCGTCATCGGCGCAGGCATGCTGCCAGGCAGGTTACTGACGCCCGAAATACTGCCCCAGAACGCGCCTTGTGATCCGGCAGACGCCCTCGATATCGGCGGTGGCGACGCTCTCGTCGACCTGATGCATGGTCTTTCCGACCGTGCCGAACTCGACCACTGGGCAGTAGTTCTTGATGAAGCGGGCGTCCGATGTGCCGCCTGTCGTCGAGAGTTTCGGAACCAGCCCGGTCTCGGCCTTGACCGCATCACTGACCATCGACACGAACGGACCGGGCTCGGTCACGAAGGAGACCGCGTTGGTCTTGCCGAACTCCGCTTCGTAGTGGCCTGCAATGCTTGCCGAAGCCAGCCGGCGGCGCAGTTCCGCCTCCAGCGTTTCGGGACTCCAGGTGTCGTTGAAGCGCACGTTCAGCGAGGCACGCGCCTCGTTCGGCACCACGTTTGGTGACGGGTTGCCCACATCAACTGTGGTGATCTCCAGCGTCGAGGGGCCGAAATAGGCGGTTCCGGAATCAAGAGGACTGGCCTCGACTGCCGCCAGAAGCCGAACAAGGGCGCGGATCGGATTGGTGGTATGCTCGGGATAGGCGACGTGGCCCTGCCGGCCCTTGACCAGAAGCCGACAGGTCAGCGAGCCGCGCCGCCCGATCTTGATCATGTCGCCGAGGCGTTCGGGGTTGGTCGGCTCGCCGAGCAGGCAATGGTCGAAGCGCTCGCCGCGGGCATGCGCCCATTCGAGCAGCTTGACGGTGCCGTTGACCGCCGGACCCTCCTCGTCTCCGGTGACCAGAAACGCGATCGAGCCGGGAAAATCGGGATTGTCGCGCACGAACTGGATCGCCGCTGCGGTCATCCCGGCCAGCCCGCCTTTCATGTCGCAGGCCCCGCGCCCGTGCAGCACGCCGTCGATGATCGCGCCGGAAAACGGATCGCCGGCCCAGCGCGCAGTGTCGCCCGGCGGCACCACATCGGTGTGGCCGGCAATCACGAACACCGGGCTGGCGCTGCCGAA
Source organism: Hyphomicrobiales bacterium (assembly GCA_026400565.1). Lineage (GTDB taxonomy): Bacteria > Pseudomonadota > Alphaproteobacteria > Rhizobiales > Beijerinckiaceae > Allobosea. The sequence goes on from JAPLOV010000125.1 coordinate 7,720, forward strand.
GCGGGCATAGAGATTGTGGACATCCGGATAGCCCGGCTCGCTGAACACCGGACAATGTACCGTGAAGCCGGCAGCCGCCAGTTCTGTCGCCAGCAGCGCGAGCGCACGCCCTTCATGGGGCGTAACAGACGGGCAGCGCACGAGCGCCTGCGCCAGCGCGACGGGATCAGCCCCCACGAGCGGTGTCAGCATGGCATCAGTCGCGCAGCAGGTCGTTGATCGCTGTTTTGGAGCGCGTCTGCGCATCCACGGTCTTGACGATCACGGCGCAATACAGCGACGGGCCGGGCGTGCCGTCGGGCAGCGGCTTGCCCGGCAGGGAGCCGGAGACCACAACTGAATAGGGCGGCACCTTGCCGATGTGAACCGCGCCGGTGCTGCGGTCGATGATCTTTGTTGAGGCGCTGATGAACACGCCCATAGAGATGACCGATCCCTCACCCACGATGACACCCTCGACCACCTCGGAGCGGGCGCCGACAAAGCAGTTGTCCTCGATGATGGTCGGGTTGGCCTGAAGCGGCTCAAGCACGCCGCCGATGCCGACCCCGCCGGAGAGGTGGACGTTCTTGCCGATCTGCGCGCAGGAACCGACCGTGGCCCAGGTGTCGACCATCGTGCCCTCGTCGACGCGGGCGCCGACATTCACGAAGGACGGCATCAGCACCACATTGCGGGCAATGAAGGCCGAGTGGCGGACGACCGCGCCGGGCACCATGCGGAAGCCCGCCTCCCGGAAACGGTTGGCACCCCAGCCGTGGGTCTTGGTCTGCACCTTGTCCCAGCCATAGACCGGGCTGTCCGCAGAACCCGCGTTGTCGCTGTCGAACGGCATCACGGCATTGTCGTTGAGCCGGAAGGACAGCAGCACGGCCTTCTTCAGCCATTGATGCGTGACCCAGGCCCCGTCAATCTTCTCTGAAACGCGCAAGGCACCTGTGTCGAGCAAGCCGAGTGCCTCCGTGACGGCGTCCCGGACGCGGCCCGATGTGGCGGGGCTTACGCTGGCCCGATCATCCCAGGCAGCCTCGATGCTGCGGGCGAGATCGTTGGTGTTTGCCGTATGCTGGCTCATGGCCGTCAGTCCCCGGGAATGTCATGCGCGAATGCTGGCGCACGAAAAGCCGATGACGCGCCCCCAGTCAAGCGCGCTGCAGGCTGCAGGCGGTGCCGCATCTCGCAAAGCCACTGCGACAACCGGCAGGATCGGTCAAATTTGAGCGAAATTGGCAAGTCAAATCGAAGCAGTTTCCGCCATCAATCGTCAGGGGTGGACTTAGACGGGACGACCATGATCAGATTTCCGGGCATGAAGGGACGGCGCGACGCCTACCGGCTGGCGCTGCTCGTCACAGCAGGCGCCGTCGTGGCGTCGGTCGCGCTCGCGCTCACAGCCCTGCATACCATGGCACCGGCGACAATGCTGCCGATCGTTCCTCACGTCGCTGCGATCACCGTCATCGCCGCAGCGGCTATCAGCGCCATCGTCGCCGGCCCGGCAAGCCTGATGCTGTGTCTCGAAATCCTGCGCGCCAACCAGCTTGGCGAGCAGATCAGGCGCGAAGCGCTCACCGATCCTTTGACCGGACTGCTGAACCGCGCTGCCCTGCTTGACCGATTGAAGGAAGCGACAGATGCCTGCCAGCGCGCCGGGCAGACAGGTGCGCTGCTCTACATCGATCTCGATCACTTCAAGATGATCAACGATCAACACGGCCATGCCGGCGGCGATGCGGCGCTGCGCCATGCCGCGCGGATCATGCGCGAGATGATCGAGCCCGGCATGGTGCTCGGTCGCTTCGGCGGCGAGGAGTTCGTCGCATTCGCCCACGATTCCGGCAGGGCGGCAGCGACTGCGATGGCCATGATCCTGGCACTGCGGTCCACATCCGCCCAGCACCACGGCACCGACATCTGCGTCACCGCGAGCATCGGCATTGCAGTGATGGGAGATGCCGCCACGCCCGAAGCCCTGCTCGCCAACGCCGACCGTGCACTTTATCTCGCGAAGTCCGCGGGCCGCGACCGGGTGGTGCATCACGAGGATATCCGCGATCTCGAAGCTTCCATGCGCAGGGCTGGCAGCGCACGCCAGCATCAGGACTTGGCGGCTGCCGCCTGATCAGCGGACGGCGCGCAGGAAGCTGGTCAGATCGCTGGTGATGTGGTGGACATGGCCGGCGTCGATCGCGGCCTGCTCCCATGCCTCACGGAACGGATCGGGAGTCTTGGGCAGGATCAGCACCGTCTTCATGCCCACATCATGTGGCACGATCAGGTTCTTCTCGATGTCCTCGAACATCGCAGCCCGGGTCGGATCAACGCCGTGCCGCGCGAAGAACTGGTCGAACGTGGCCCGCTCCGGCTTCGGCGTGAAGCCCGCCTCGATGATACCGAACAGGCCATCGAACTTGTCGAGAATACCGAGTTTTCCGGCAATGTTCTCGGCATGCTTGATCGTGCCGTTGGTCAGGATCAGCTTGCGGCCCGGAAGGTCGGCAATGGCCTGCCCCAGCGCAGGGTCGGGCTCCAGCGCCGCCAGATCGATGTGATGCACGAAATCGAGGAAGTCATCCGGCTTGATGTCGTTCTCGCGCATCAGGCCCTTCAGCGTCGTGCCGTAGCGATGATAGTAGTATTTCTGAAGCGCACGCGCCGAAAGCCCGTCAAGGCCGAACAACTCCGTCACGAACAGCGTGATCCGCGCGTCGACCTGCGGCCAGACACGCGCCTCGTGAGGATAAAGCGTGTTGTCGAGGTCGAACACCCAGGTGTCGACATGGGCGAAATCGCGTTTGGCAGTGAGGGCAATCGGATGATGGTTCAAGGTGGATCCGGGAGTGATGCGCCGCCGCAAGAAGCGCAGGCCTTAGATGGGCCTCTCAGACTGCATGACAATGGTTAAACCCGTGTAAGAGCCACGAACCGGCCCGGGACAAGGCGCGCATCAGCCCACCAACCGGCCCAGATGCGCATTGAGCGCACGCTTGAGCGCATCCTTCATTGGTTCGGAAGCAGCCAGGATCTCGGCGGCCTTGAAGAAATCGAGCCCGGCAAAGGCGCCCACATCCGGCCTTAGCAGAACATCGGGCGGACTGCGCTCGATCATCCGCTGCACGACCGAACTCATCAGGATCTGCGATGCCCCGAACATCGCCTCCAACGGCTCCGGCACGCGCCTGTCAGAAACGAAGGCCGCACCGCAGACATCGACCGCGATCACGAAGCGCCGGCCATCGACCAGATGCTGGTAAGGCAAGGGGTTCACCGCCCCGCCATCAATCAGCACCTGTTCGTGGATCACAACCGGGCGCACCATGCCGGGCAGCGCCATCGAGGCCCCGACGGCCGGCGTCAGCGCGCCACTCGACAGCACGACCTCGCTGCGCATATGGAAATCGGTCGCCACCGCCATGAACGGGATCTTCAAGGCCTCGAAACGGTCAGGAACGACCTCGGGCCAGAACAAGTCCAGCAGCCGCTCGGCATCGACCAGCACCGGGTTACCGAGGCCGGACCGGTTGATCAACTGCGATAGCTTGCCGACCCTGGCCTCGAACAGCTTGGCCACCACGCGCGGGCGCTGGCGGAACGATGCCAGCACGAACGCCCTGAGGGCGCGCCCAGGCATGCCGGCCGCATAGGCAGCGCCGATGATCGCGCCAATCGAGGAACCGGCCAGAGCGACCGGCCTGATGCCAAGCTCGTCCAGAGCCTCCAGCGCCACGATGTGGGCAAGCCCGCGCGCCCCGCCCGCTCCGAGCGCCAGCGCCACCTGCGGGCCGGCGACGGGCAGGTGCGTGACGGCCGGCATCAGGCCACCCATCAGGCGAGAAAGCCGCGGAGCGCCGCCAGCGTGCCGGGCGCATCCTCCTCGGCCACGAAATGCCCGCCTGCAACCTGCGTGCCGACCGCATCCGGAGCAAATGATCCGCGCCAGACATCGAGCGGGTTCACGTCCTTGCCGGTCAGATAGAAGTTGCCCCAGACCAGCAGCGTCGGACAGCCCACGACCTTGCCGGTCTTGAGGTCGGCCAGATCGGCGTCAAGATCGAGCGTGGCACCAGCGCAATAATCCTCACACATGGCGTGGATGCGGGTCGGGTCATTGCAACTGGCCCGGTAGCTCGCCAGCGCCCCGGACGAAAACGCATCCAGACTGGCGCTGGCCGTCCATCTGGCCATCAGGCCCTCGAAATAGGCCGCCGGATCAAGCCCGATCTCGCGTTCGGGGCCGGGCTTCTCACCAGCGAGAAACGTCCAGTGCGCGCCGGGCATTGCACCTGCCTTGATCTGCTGCCAGACGAAGAAGGTCGGCAGGATGTCAAGCAGGGCGAGCCTGGTCAGCCGCCCGGGATGATCCAGCGCCAGCCGGTAGGCTACGCGCGCGCCCCGGTCGTGGCCGACCGCCGAGAAGGTGACGTGGCCAAGCTGCTCCATGATCGCGACGATGTCCTTGCCCATCTCGCGCTTGGCATAGCGCGCGCCGCCCTGGCTCGGCGGAGCGGAGGACCAGCCATATCCGCGCAGGTCGGGACAGATCACCGTGTGCGTCTGAGCCAGTTGCGGCGCGATGCGGTGCCACATCGCGTGGGTCTGCGGAAAGCCGTGGATCAGCACGAGCGGTGGCCCTGAGCCGCCGACGCGGGCAAAGATGCGGCCCTCGTCGCCATCCAGCCATTTTGCCTCGAAGCCGGGAAACAGCGCGGATGTGTCGTTCATCGAAAAGGCCTCGTCAGCTCAGAGCCCGCCAGCCGATGTCCCGGCGGCAGAACCCGCCATCCCATGTGATGGCATCGACCGCAGCATAGGCCTTCGCACGCGCCGCCGCCACTGTCGGCCCGAGCCCGACGAGATTGAGCACGCGGCCGCCATTGGCCGTGACCACGCCGCCCTGCTCGGCCGTTCCGGCATGGAACACCAGCACGCCATCAAGCGCCTCTGCCGTGTCAATACCCTCGATCACCGCGCCTTTTTCAGGCGTGCCGGGATAGCCGCGCCCGCACATCACGACCGTCAGCGCAGCGTCGTCCCACCAGCGCACGTCAATATTGGCCAGCAGGCCATCGCACGCCGCCAGCAAGGCCGCCACCAGGTCGGACTTCATGCGCGGCATCAGCACCTCGCATTCCGGATCACCGAAGCGGGTGTTGTATTCAATCAGCCTCGGGCCCTCATCGGTGATCATCAGCCCGGCGAACAGGATGCCGATGAACGGCATGCCGCGCCGCGCCATCGCCGCCATCGTTGGGCGGATGATCGTGGCCATGACCTCATCCTGCAGCGTTGCCGTCATCACCGGCGCGGGTGAATAAGCCCCCATACCGCCCGTGTTCGGGCCAGTGTCGCCCTCTCCGACGCGCTTGTGATCCTGCGCCGACGCCAGCGGCAATGCGGTCTTGCCGTCACACAGGGCAAAGAAGCTGACCTCCTCGCCGACCATGCACTCCTCGATGACGACCTCGGCACCGGCTTGCCCGAGGCCACCGGCGAACATCATCTCCAGCGCCTCCTCGGCTTCCTCCAGGCTTTGCGCCACCACCACGCCCTTGCCGGCGGCCAGCCCGTCAGCCTTGATCACGATCGGCGCGCCATGGGCGTAGACATGGGCAAGCGCCGGCTCCAGCGCATCGAAACGGGCATAGTCCGCCGTCGGGATGCCGGCTTCCAGGCACAACTCCTTGGTGAAGGCCTTGGACCCCTCCAGCCGCGCCGCGGCCTTGCCCGGGCCGAAAGCCTTGATGCCAGCGGCTGTCAGATCATCGACCAGCCCGGCCACAAGCGGGCCCTCTGGCCCGACCACGACAAGCCCGACATCATGGCTGGCGCAGAAGGCAATGACATCGCCGTGGTTGGCGACGTCCATGGCGACGTTGACGCCGCAGTGGGCCGTGCCCGGATTGCCCGGAGCGATGAACAGCATGTCGCACAGCGGCGAGGCGGAGATTTTCCAGGCCAGCGCATGTTCGCGGCCGCCCGAACCGATCAGCAGAATGTTCATGCGCGCGGTTTAGCCCCAAGCCGGTGCGTTGTTCAATGGCCTTGCTGCCACCCCCTCCCCCGACGCCCGGAAACCTGCCACAACCACGGCATGGAGCCTGAGTCGAACCCTGCCACCAATGCGCTCGAGTGGAGCGTTTCCGACCTGTCCGGCGCGCTGAAGCGCACGATCGAGGACCAGTTCGGTTTTGTCCGGGTCCGCGGCGAGATTTCCGGCTATCGCGGCCCCTCCGCCTCCGGCCATGTCTATTTCTCGCTGAAGGATGCCAACGCCAAGATCGACGCCGTGATCTGGAAGGGCGTGTTCGGCCGCCTGAAGACCAAGCCGCAGGAAGGGCTGGAGATCATCGCCACCGGCAAGATCACCACCTTCCCTGGCAAATCCGCCTACCAGATCATCATCGACCAGATCGAGCCCGCTGGCCTTGGCGCGCTGATGGCCCTGCTGGAAGAACGGCGGCGCAAGCTGGCGACTGAGGGCCTGTTCGACGAAGCCCGCAAGCAACTCCTGCCCTACCTGCCGGAGGTGATCGGCGTCATCACCTCGCCCACAGGCGCGGTCATTCGCGACATCCTGCACCGGCTGGAGGACCGCTTTCCTCGCCGGGTTCTGGTCTGGCCTGTGCGCGTGCAGGGCGAGACCAGCGGCGCGGAGGTTGCAGTCGCGATCAGGGGCTTCAATGCGCTGGTTCCGGGCGGCGCGATCCCGCGCCCGGATGTGCTGATCGTGGCGCGCGGCGGCGGTTCGCTCGAAGACCTGATGAGCTTTAACGATGAGGCCGTGGTCCGGGCAGCGGCCGCCTCGGACATACCGCTGATCTCGGCAGTCGGGCACGAGACCGACTGGACGCTGATCGACTACGCATCGGACCTGCGCGCGCCCACGCCAACGGGGGCGGCGGAAAAGGTTGTCCCTGTGCGTGGTGAGTTGCTCGTGACGGTCGATGACCTGTCTCGCCGACGCGCCGCAGCCATCCGTCGCCTTTTCGAGCAGCGCCGCCAGGAAAGACGCTTGTCCGCCCTCAGCCAGCGCCTGCAACGTCGCTCTCCACAGGTGCGCCTCGGCATGGCCCGTGAGCGGCTGGCCGCGTTGACTCAACGCCTCATCGCCGCCCGCCAAGCGATTCTGCGCGAAGAGAAAAAGCACATCGGCCGCGAGCGCGAACGCCTCGACCAGTTGCTGATGCGGGGACGCCGCGCGCTCGCCTCGATGGCCAGCCAGCGCCGCGCCAGCGTCGCTGCCAGCGCGCAACTGCTGGAGGCCCTGAGCTATACCGGCGTGCTGAAACGCGGTTTTGCGCTGGTGCGCGACGCCGGCGGCAGCCCCGTCAGGAGCACAGCTTCGGCGCAGTCCGGCAGTGCGCTGACAGTCGAGTTTGCCGATGGCAAGGTGGCTGTGACAGTGGACGGCGGCAGCGGACCGCCACGCCCTCAGTCAAGGCCGAGGCCGGGCCTGCCGCTCCCTGGCCTGTTCGACTGAATCCGTCGCGCCACGAGGGCTCAGCGCCGGATTATCGTGCCCGCGCCAGCATCGGTGAACAGCTCGATCAGCACCGCGTGCGGCACCTTGCCGTCGAGAATGACCACCGCCTCGACGCCCTTTTCCAGCGCGTAGATGCAGGTCTCGATCTTGGGGATCATGCCGCCGGTGATGGTGCCATCGGCAATCAGCTTGCGGCACTGCTCCATGGTCAGTTCCTTGATGAGCTGCTTGTTCTTGTCTAGCACGCCTGGCACATCCGTGAGCAGAAGCAGGCGCTTGGCCCCGAGCGCACCGGCGATGGCCCCGGCGAACGTATCGGCATTGACGTTGTAGGTCTGGCCATCCGCCGCCGAGCAGACGGGCGCCAGCACCGGAATCAGCTCCGCTTTGAGCACGGCGTTGAGCACGGTCGTATCGACATTCTCGGGCTCGCCGACAAAGCCCAGATCAAGGATCTGCTCGATCTTCGAATCGGGATCGACCATGGTCCGGTGCACCTTGCGCGCCGTGACCATGTTGCCGTCCTTGCCGCACAGGCCGATGGCCTTGCCGCCCTCGCGTGTGATGTAGCCCACGATTTCCTTGTTCACGGAACCGGCGAGCACCATCTCCACGACATCCACCGTGGCGGCATCGGTGACGCGAAGGCCCTGCTTGAACTCGCTCTTGATGTTGAGCTTGTCCAGCATCCGCGCGATCTGTGGCCCGCCGCCATGGCACACCACGGGCTTGAGGCCCGATTGCTCGAGCAGCACCACGTCCTCCGCGAAGTCCTCGGCAGTGGCTGCATCGCCCATGGCATTGCCGCCATACTTGATGCAGACCACCTGCTGGTCATAGCGCTGCATGTGCGGCAGGGCCTGCACCAGAAGTTCAGCCTGAAGCGAGGGCGAGAGCTTCGAAAGGTCGGTCATGGGGCGGGGCTCCGGCGCGCGTGCCAGTCAGGCAGCGCTCAGGTGGGCAATAAGGGGCGGCTCGATCGCCGCGCTTCTAGCCGATCGTCCGCGCCTGCGAAAGCGCCTTCACGCGCCACGTCTGATGAGTGGCAGCACGGCGAGGCCCAGCCAGCTCGCGATCATCAGCATGCCGCCGGTCGGGCTCGCCATCGCAAACAGCCTTTGCCCGACCAGAGCCCGCATCGCCTGATCGCCGGAGAAGAGGATCACACCTGCCGCCATCAGTGAAATCAGGTAGATGGCCGCGCGCCCTGGCAGCAGATCAAGCTTGCGCGCCGCTGTCAGCGCCACCAGTGCGGCAGCATGAATCAGCAGCATTTGCGCCGCAATAGCCGCCGAGGGCTGGCCTGCATGTGTGGCATAGGCCCAGAGCCCGACGCCCAGGGCGCCAAACAGGCCGGCAATCATCAGATGGAGTTGGCTTGCACGCATCAGGCACGGTGTCACGCGGCGGCGCCCCCCTCAAGGGCGCATATGAGCACACTGCGCCTGTTCGCAGCCGCCGGATTGCGAGGCACTACTGGCCGCGCTCACGCAGCAGGCGCGCGATGCTGGCCCGCAGGTCCGCAATGCCATCGCCATCGCGGCTCGATGTCAGCGCTATCTCGGGAAAAGCCGCAGGACGACGCTTGATAGCTGCAGCCGTCCGCTCCAGCAGCGCCGGAATCTCGGACGTCTTCACCTCATCCACCTTGGTCAGCACGATCTGGTAGGAGACGGCGGCCTTGTCGAGCGTCTCCAGCACCTCGGTATCGACCTCCTTCAGGCCGTGGCGGGCATCGATCAGCCGATAGACGCGCGCCAGATTGGGCCGCCCGCGCCGATAGTCGTTGATCAGCTTGGTCCAGGTCTCGACCTTCTGCTTGCCGACAGCTGCAAATCCGTAGCCCGGCATGTCGACGAGCGTGGCGCGGTCGCCGATGCGGAAGAAGTTGAGCTGCTGGGTACGGCCCGGCGTGTGCGACGTGCGGGCCAGCGCCTTGCGGCCCGTCAGTGCGTTGACAAGGCTGGATTTGCCGACATTCGAACGGCCCGCCAGCGCGAACTCGAACCCGGCCATAGGCGGCAGGCCGTCAGCCTTGCTGGCCGCCCAGATGAATTGCCAGTCGCCGGCAAACAACTTGCGGCCAGCTTCGGTAAAGTCAGGATCCTGATCGGTCATGGCGCGTCTTACGCGACCGCGCGCAGCGCGTCGATATCCGCGCCGGTAATCAGCGCCACATTCGCCTGGATGGTCTCAACGGGCCAGTCCCACCACCGGATCGCCAGCAGGGCGGAAATGGTCGCCGCATCGAAGCGCAGATGTTTGACCACGCCCGGATTGCCGACAACGACCCCATACGGCGGCACGTCCTTCGCCACCACCGCGTGCGCACCAATGATGGCCCCGTCGCCAACCGTGACGCCTGGCATGATGACGGCATCGCGCCCGATCCAGACATCATTGCCGATCACCATGTCGCCGCGGCTTTTCAACCCGTCAGCGCTGAACGCGGCCTTGTCGGTGAACCCGACCATGTTGAACGGATAGGTCGAGAACCCGCCCATCGGATGGTTGGCGCCGTTCATGATGAACTGGGCACCCTGCGCAATGGCCACGAAATTGCCGATGATCAGGCGGTCGCCGATGAAATCGAAGTGGTAGCGCACGCAGCGGGTCTCGAAGTGCTCGGGGCCTCGCGAGTCGTCGTAGTAGGAAAACGCGCCGACCTCGATCAGCGGGCTCTTCACCACAGCCCTCAGATAGGCCGTGCCCTTCCAGCCCGCGATCGGGTGCCGGATTGATGGATCAGGGGTGGGCATGGCCCGCGCCCGTCAGGCCACGCGCTCCGGTGCGGCGATCGTCAGCTCTTGCCGGCATCCGCCGCCGGCTTCTTGGCGAACATCGACTTGAGATTGTCCCATAGCTCGATCTTGGTGCCAAACTTCTTCATGATGTAGGCCTGCTGGAGGATCGAAAGGAAGTTGTTCCAGGTCCAGTAGATCACAAGGCCCGCGGGGAACGAGCCAAGCAGGAAGGTGAAGAACACCGGCATCCAGGTGAACACCATCTTCTGCACGGGGTCGGTCGGCTCCGGGTTGAGCTTCATCTGCACGAACATCGTGATGCCCATCAGGATCGGCCAGACGCCGAGCAGCAGCATCGCCGGCACCGCGAAAGGCAGCAGTCCGAACAGGTTGAAGATCGAGGTCGGGTCAGGCGCAGCCAGATCCTTGATCCAGCCGAAGAACGGCGCATGCCGCATCTCGATGGTCACGAACAGCACCTTGTAGAGCGCGAAGAAGACCGGGATCTGGATCAGCACCGGCCAGCAACCCGCGAGCGGATTGATCTTCTCCTTCTTGTAAAGCTCCATCAGAGCCTGCTGCTGCTTCATCTTGTCATCAGCGAAACGCTCGCGGATCGAGACCATCTCGGGCTGGACAGCCTTCATCTTGGCCATCGAGGCGTAGGACTTGTTGGCCAGCGGGAAGAAGATCAGCTTGATCAGCACGGTGACCAGCAGGATCGCCACGCCGAAATTGCCGAACAGATGATAGAACCATTCGATGGCATAGAACATCGGCTTGGTGATGAAATAGAACCAGCCCCAGTCGATCATCAGATCGAAGCGCTTGATATTCTGGGACTTTTCATAGCCGTCGACAGTGGCGACTTCCTTGGCCCCTGCGAAGAGCCGCGTTGTCGCGCCTGCGTTGGCACCCGGCGCAATTGTCACGCCTTCGCCCAGATAATCGACCTGGAAGGTCTTGTTGCCGGCCATGTTGACCGAGTAGCGACCCTCGAACTTGCGCTCCTGATCGGGGATCACGGCAGCGGCCCAGTACTTGTCGGTGATGCCGAGGAAGCCGCTGGTCAGGTCCTTCCAGACCTTGCCGCGCTGGGAGCCGCCGAGCACAGTTTCCTTCTCGACGTTGTCATAGGTGTATTCCTGCAGGCCATTGTTGCCGAGAACACCGATCAGGCCCTCGTGCAGCACGAAGTAGCCTTGCGTCACCGGCTTGCCATGGCGTGCAACCAGACCATACGGGAACAGCGTCACCGGCGCGCCGGTGGCATTTTCGACCGTGTCGGCGACATTGAACATCGCGTTCGCATCGACCCCGATCACACGCTTGAAGGTCAGGCCCTGCCCGTTGTTCCAGGTCAGGGTCACTGGCTGCGCCGGGGTCAGCGTCGTTCTGTCTGCCGTCCACAAGGTCTGCGGGCCTGGCACTGCCGCCGCGACGCCGGCGCCCGGCGCCCAGCCGAAATCGGCATAATAGGCGTTGGGGCCGTTCTGCGGTGAAAACAGCACGATGTTGGGGCTCTTGGGATCGACCGTCTCGCGATAGGCCTTGAGCGACACATCGTCGATGCGTCCACCCAGCAACGAGAGAGAACCCATCATGCGCGGCGTGTCGATGGTCACACGCGGCGATGCCTCAAGAGCGGCCTCACGGGTGACGGCTCCTGGCAGCGCCGGCACGGTGCCGGGGGTCACGGCATTGGGCGTTGCCACGCCGGGTGCGGCAGCACCGGGTGCGACGCCCGGTGTCGGCGTCACCACACCGGGCTGCGCCGGCTGGATCTGCTGCGCTGCCTTGCGTTGCTGTTCCATCTGCGGAACGCCATAAAAGTAGTTCCAGCCCAGCAGAACCACCGCTGACAGCACAATCGCAAGCAGGAGATTCTTGTTGTCTTCGCGGTTCATCATGACCGTTTCGTCTCGTGTTGTGCTGAGCGAGTTGCATCGGCAGTTCGATGGGTGTTGGCAGGTCTGTCGGCGGACGCGGGCCTTGCTGCGTCGACAACGGCCGCCGCTGGCTGCTGTGTCCGCTGCGGGCGCGCTTTGGTCAAGGCATCCCGGAAGCTGCGCACCAGTTCGACATACCCTGCACTGATTGTTTCCGGCCTTGCCACCGCGACGATGTCGCGGTCCGTCGTGTTGACGACATAGGCTTCGCGGGCGGCCGCCCTCAGCCTGCGCCGGATGCGGTTGCGTTTCACTGCATTGCCCGCCTTCCGCGAGGCCGTCAGCCCGATCCGGATGCCGACGCCATCATCTGGCCGATCCAAAACCTGGATGGCCAACGCAGACGAACGAAAGCGGCGACCGTTACCAGCCGCCGCCTGAAACTCTGATCGCTTGGTGAGATGGATCAGGCGCGGTGCGGACGTGCGCATGCAGTCCTCCAGAACCCTTGCCGTAACAACGCTGAACGACGGATCGATGCAAGGAAGCAGCCTTGCAGGCAGCAGGACCGCCTCACGCGGCCCTGCCCCGATCGTCACGCCGAGAGGCGCTTGCGACCGTGGGCGCGACGGGCAGCGAGCACCTTGCGGCCACCAACAGTTGCCATGCGGGCGCGGAAACCGTGACGGCGCTTCCGCACGAGCTTGCTTGGCTGATAAGTTCTCTTCACGGAACGTCTCCGGTCTTCAACTCGGGCGAGGGGGATGCCGCGTCGCAAAACGCTGCAATCCGGCCCGCTCGCATGATATCGCAAAAAGGGGGCGCTCACCGAACGGCGTGCACCAGACTTGGGCCGGCTTATGACGGATGGAGCCAGCCAAGTCAACCACGCAGCCGCCCTTCCGGCAGCCCGGAAACATGCCCCGGACAGGACAGGGATCAGGACGGAGAGAACGGCGAGGTGCGGTGCGGCACACGCCGCACACCCGGTCTTGGCTGATGGCCAGACAAGACGGCATCCGGGCCGGCTCGCCGCTTGCGAGGGCATTCGCCGTGGGTTACGCGATACGGATGTTCGAACAGATCGGAAACCGCCATGGCTGATGTTCTGAGGCCTGATCTGTGTGTGATCGGGGCCGGTTCGGGCGGCCTGTCCGTGGCGGCGGCGGCGGCGATGTTCGGCGTGCCGGTCGTGCTGGTCGAGCGTCACAAGATGGGCGGGGATTGCCTCAACGTCGGCTGCGTGCCCTCCAAGGCCCTCATCGCGGCAGCACACCGGGCCGAGGACATTCGCCGCGCCGGGCCGTTCGGCCTTGTGGCCCCAGCGCCCCAAGTGCACTTCGCCCGTGTCCAGGCCCATGTCGCCGAGGTGATCGGCGCCATCGCTCCCAACGATTCAGTCGAGCGTTTCACCAGCCTTGGCGTGCGCGTGCTGCTTGGCGAAGCCAGCTTCCTTGATCGGCGCACCATCCGCGTCGGCGAGATCGAGGTGCGGCCACGCCGCTTTGTCATCGCCACCGGCTCGCGCCCGGCCGCTCCACCGGTTCCCGGGATGGAGACGGTGCCTTATCTGACCAATGAGACGGTGTTTGACCTGACAGCCCGGCCTGAGCATCTGGTCGTGCTCGGCGGCGGGCCCATCGGCACGGAGCTTGGCCAATCCTTCCGCCGTCTCGGCGCGCGGGTCACGCTGATCGAATTCGCCCGCCTGCTTGGCCGCGAGGACGAGGAGGCCGCGGGCTTTGCGCTCCGCGCGCTCAGGGCCGACGGCGTTGATGTCCGGGAACGCGCCAAGGCGGTCAAGGTCGAAGGCGAGGCTGGCGCCATCCGCGTCACGCTTGACAGCGGCGAGGTCATGGCCGCCTCGCATCTTCTGGTCGCGGCAGGCCGCACGCCCAACATCGAGGCGCTCAACCTTGAGATTGCCGGCATCCGCCACAATGCGAAAGGCATTGATGTCGATGCGGGCCTCAAGACCTCGAACCGCCGGATCTACGCCATCGGCGATTGCGCGACCGGCGCGACGGACGGGCTGCAATTCACCCATGTCGCCAACTACCATGCCGGCATCGTTATCCGGAACGCGCTGTTCCGCCTTCCGGCAAAAGTCAGCAATCGCGCCATCCCGCGCGTGACCTACTGCGACCCCGAGATTGCCAGCGTCGGGATGAGCGAAGAGGCTGCCCGTGCGGCGGGGCTCACAGTTCAGATCCTGCGCTGGCCCTTTGCCGAGAACGACCGTGCCCAGGCCGAGCGCGCGCCTGAAGGCATGATCAAGGTTGTCATCGACAAGAAGAGCCGCATCCTCGGCGTGGTGATCGCAGGCAAGAATGCCGGTGACCTGCTGCTGCCCTGGATCATTGCTGTGCAGAAGGGCTGGAAGATCGGCGAGATGACCGGCTTCGTCTTTCCCTATCCCACATTGTCGGAGGTTTCCAAGCGGGTGGCCGTAACCCATTTCGGCCCTCTCGCAGGAAAGCCATGGATTCGCCGCATCCTCGGGTTCTTGAGGAAGCTTGGCTGAGGCATCGCGTTTGGACGCATCGAAGATCGACACCAGCAACGCCACTCTCGATCCGCCTCCGGCGCGGTCGCGCTGGCGCATGGGCCTGTCGCTGAAGCTGCTGACACTGACGATCATCTTCGTGATGGTGGCGGAGATCATGATCTTCGTGCCCTCAGTGGCCAACTTCCGCCGCAACTGGCTCGATGATCGGCTGGCAGCGGCACAGGTCGCCGTCATGGTGCTGGAAGCCTCGCCGCGCGAAGGCCTGCCGGCCGGCCTTGAAACCCAGCTGCTGGACGGCGTCGGTGCCCTCGCCATCGCGGCGCGTGTCCGCGGTGCCCGTCGCCTGCTGGCACAAGAGAACCTGCCACCGGAAGTGGGCCGGACCGTCGATCTGCGCGACAGCGGGCGCATGACCTCGATCATCGAGAGCTTCGACATCCTGTTCAACGGTGCCGAGCCGCGCATCCGCGTCATCGGCCGCTCGATGGGCGAGGCGGATTTTGTGGAAATCGTCATCGACGAACGACCGCTCCGTGACGCCATGCTGGAGTTTGCCCGCAACATCGCCTGGATCTCCCTGTTCATCGCCGTCATGACAGCCGGTTTGCTTTTCCTGGCGCTGAGCTGGCTGATCATCCGCCCGGTCAAGCGGCTGGCGGGCAACGTCATGGCCTTCGCCGGCGATCCCGAAGACCCGAACCGCATCGTCACGCCCTCCGGCCGGCAGGACGAGATCGGCGACGCCGAAATCGCCCTCGCCGGCATGGAACGGACGCTGGCCAGTTCCCTGCGCGAGAAGAAGCGGCTCGCCGCCGTGGGCCTCGCCGTGAGCAAGATCAACCATGACCTGCGCAACATGCTGGCATCGGCGCAGCTTCTTTCGGACAGGATCGGCGAATCGAAAGACCCGTCCGTGCAGCGCTTCGGCCCCAAGCTGATCGCGACCCTCGGCCGCGCCATCGATTTCTGCCAGTCGACGCTCGCCTATGGCCGGGTCACCGAGCCTGATCCGCAACGCAGGCCGGTGTCGCTGGCAGCGCTGGCCAACGATGTCGGCGACATGCTTGGCTATGGCCAGCCCGGACAGCCGCGCCTCGACAATCGTGTCAGCACCGAGATGCGCGTCTCGCTCGACCCGGACCAGATGTTCCGCGTGCTGTCGAACCTGCTGCGCAATGCCGGGCAGGCGCTTGCCGCATCGCGCACCCCCGATCCGGTTGTCATCATCACCTGCGAGCAGGCCGAGGGGCGTAGCATCATCCGTGTCGTCGACAACGGCCCTGGCGTGCCGCAGCGGGCGCGCGGCCTGCTGTTCGAAGCCTTCAGCGGGTCGACGACCGCCGGTGGCACCGGGCTTGGCCTTGCCATCGCTGCCGAGTTGGTCCGCCTGCACGGCGGCAGCATCGAGCTGGAACCAAGCGAAACCGGCGCGGTCTTCCGCATCGAGATTTGACCGGATCGGCCCGCGCGGTCACGATGACGGCAGCGGAATGAATTCGCTTTCGCCCGGCACGCCATCAAACCGGCCTGACTGCCAAGCCTGCTTGGCTTGATCGATGCGCTCTTTCGAGGATGACACGAAGTTCCACCAGATGTGGCGCGGCCCGTCCATGGGATCACCGCCAAGCAGCATCAGACGTGCATTGGACAGCGCCAGAACCGAAATCCGGTCGCCCGGACGGAAGATCAGCAGCCGCCCTGCCCCGAAGCTGTCGCCGGCAATGTCGATCTCGCCCGACACGACATAGATCGCGCGCTCCTCGTAGTCGGCATCGAGCGGCAGGATTGCTCCCGGTGCCAGCACCGCCTCGGCATAGAACGCCGCCCACGGGAAGCTGACCGGCGACGTCTCGCCATAGGCCGAACCCATGATCAGCCGCGTGCGCAGGCCATTGTCGCGAATGACCGGAAGGTCTTCCACACCGTGATGAAGGAAGGCCGGTGGCTGTTCCTCATGCGTCTTGGGCAAGGCCGCCCAGGCCTGGATGCCGAACAGGCGCGAGCCTCGTGCCCTGACCTCAGGCGCCGTGCGCTCGGAATGGGTGATGCCGCGCCCGGCCGTCATCAGGTTGAGTTCGCCGGGCCGGATCGCCAGTTCGGTGCCCAGCGAATCGCGGTGCATGATTTCGCCGTCGAACAGGAAGGTCACGGTCGACAGCCCGATATGCGGATGGGGCCGCACATCGAGCCCTTGCCCGAGCAGGAACTCGGATGGCCCCATCTGGTCAAAGAAGATGAACGGCCCGACCATCTTGCGGCCCACCGATGGCAAGGCGCGCCGGACCTCGAACCCGCCAAGGTCGCGGGCACGCGGCACGATCACCTGTTCGATCGCAGCGCAGGCATGGATATCGCCGGGCGCAGGATCATCCGCAGGCTGGTGGGACATGGGCGCTCCTCGTCAACTCCGTGGCTGGAATCTCCCACGCAACAACGGGCGCCGCAAGCGCGTCCATCCGGTTGCGCGTCCATCCGGTTGACGACCCCAAAGGGACGGAGAACCCACTAGCTTTCCGGATCGAGCGGCGTCAGGCCGGCAGCCTGCCCGTCGGCGGACACCGACACCTTCTCGATGCGCGCCTCGGCCTTGCTGAGAAGCAGGTCGCAGCGCTTCTTCAACGCTTCGCCACGCTCATAGATGAGGATCGAGTCCTCCAGCGCGACATTGCCGCTTTCGAGCCGAGCCACGATCTGTTCGAGTTGCTGCAACGCCTGCTCGAAGGCAAGGTCCTTGATGTCATCGTTGGATTTGGGATCGGCCACGGTCTCGACTCGGCATCACGCTGGGGGTTCAGGCTTGTCTGTATCGCGCCCATCCGCCTCCGGGGCAAGCACTGTGCAGTCCCGAGCGGCCGTGCCCCTCAGATCGGCAGGGCGCAGGTGCGCTTGATGGTGCGCAGCGTCATCGTTGAATTGACACGGGTAACGCCTGGCAACTGCGTGATGATCTCGGAATGGATGCGCTCGAAATCGGCGCTGTCCTTGTAAGCCACCTTGACCAGATAGTCGTGGTTTCCGGCCAGAAGATAGCATTCGAGCACTTCCTCGAATTGCATGATGGCCTTCTCGAACCGGTCGAGTGAAGCCCTTCCCTGCTGGTCGAGAGTCACCGAGACATAGGCGGTGCCCGGAAATCCGGCCGTCTTTTCGTCGAGCAACATCGCGTAGCCCTTGATGAGCCCGCTCTCTTCCAGTTGCTTAACGCGGCGCAGGCAGGCCGAGGCCGACAGATGCACCCGTTCGGCAAGCTCGGCGTTCGTGATCCGGCCATTCTCTTGCAGGAGCCGGAGGATCGTCCTGTCGCGGGCGTCAAGGTCCGGCAACAGCATGGCGGGTCGATGTGCGTTCTCGTTCATCTATCCGTCTCGTTCAACAAGCAGAACCCATTTCAATCTTCAAAAAAGACGGCAGAAACAAAGCGAAGCCCTGTCCCCGTAGAATTCTGGCGTTCAACGAAAGTCCGGTCAAAATCTTGCAATTCCGGAAGCATCGATGGGAGAAGACGCCTTCGACGCTGCCAATGCGATTAACGCATAAACACATTCCCTTACGAAAGCCAGCATGCCAGCGTATGGACCTTCGTCGAGAACAGCGCGATCATCCGCATCCGCTCCATCAGCCGCATAGACTTGGCGTTCTCACATCTGAAGTACACCACCGAATTTCGATAGCTCAGCCATAAACCCGTCCTCGGGTGCCTGGAAGCCGAGGACGGCTCGGGGCCTTGTGTTCAGGCTATGGGCGATCTTGTCGAGATCTCGCAGGCTGCAGATGGTGAGATCGATGCCCTTGGGCAGCTGCTGGCGGACAAGGCCGTTGAGGTTCTCATGGGATGGCCTTTGCCATGGGCTGTGCGGATCGCACAATGAGACCGGCATCTTGAGGCGGCTGGACCACTCCTAGTGGCGGGCCATCTCCTTGGCCTGATCACAGGCGAGGCTCCGGCGCATCACCGGGATCGTCAGCCGGCGCCCAACGCCAGCGAGAAGGGCGTGCCCTCGAAAGCATCCTCGCCGCGTCCGATCCCGGCGATGGCCGTCACCATCCGCCCGTTGCGGCCAAGGATGTCATCGGCAATCGCCACAAGCCGGGCATTGGGGGTTGCCGAGGGTGAGGCCCGGCGCAAGACCAGTGCGATCTCGTCCTCGCCGCGCGACGGATCGAACATGCAGGCCGAGATGTAGGCAGCGGCGGTCGACCGGCTGATGCCGGCCCAGCAATGGATCACCACCGGGCGCTCGCGATCCCAGGCCCGCATGAATGCCATCAGGCGGCGCACGTGCTCCTCGCCCGGCGTGATGTGCCCGTCCAGAGGCTGCACAATGTCCGACACACCGATGAACAGGTGCCGGTCCGGCGCAATCGAAGGCGGGCGCTCAACAGCGGTGATGACATTGATCAGCGTCACCACGTGGCTTGCACCGGTTCTGAGCACCGTGTCATGCAGGCGGGACAGGGATGAAACGTGCAGTGTCGGCATACCGGGAAACTAGAATGATTCGATGCAGCACGACACGCAAATGCGCGTCACCCCACAAGAGCCCGGCGGCGCAGCCTTGCATCTGGCTGCGAGCTATCGCATATGAGCCATGGAAGGTTGGTGAAGGACGTAACACTCGCCAACCGGGTCAGGTCCGGAAGGAAGCAGCCCCAACGAGACCGTGCGGGTCTTCGTCCAGCCTTCCACTTTCAACGCCGAGCCGGGCACCGCGACGACAGGACCAGCAGTCCGCTCAGCGTCGCCACTCCCACCAGAAGATCTGTGAGCGCATGGCCGAAGAGAGCCCCGGCGAGATGCCTGACCAGCCGGGTTTCCTGGATGCCGGCCTTTTGTCCACGCCGGCCCCGGCTGGCCAAGCAGCGCCCTACAAGGTCCTGGCCCGCAAATATCGCCCGAAGGATTTCACCGACCTGATCGGGCAGGAAGCGATGGTCCGCACCTTGTCCAACGCCTTCAGCTCAGGCCGCATCCCGCAGGCCTGGATGCTGACCGGCGTGCGCGGCGTCGGCAAGACCACGACCGCCCGCATCCTGGCGCGCGGCCTGAATTTCCAGATCGCCGATGGCACCGGTCAGCCCACCATCGAACTGGCCACGCCCGGCATCCATTGCCAGGCCATCATCGAGGGTCGCCACATTGACGTGATGGAGATCGACGCGGCCTCCAACAACAGCGTCGAGAACATCCGCCAGATCAACGACGCGGTACGCTATTCGCCGGTTTCGGCACGCTACAAGGTCTACATCATCGACGAAGTGCACATGCTCTCAGGCTCGGCCTTCAACGCCTTCCTGAAAACGCTGGAAGAGCCGCCTCCCCACGCAAAGTTCATCTTCGCCACCACCGAGATCCGCAAGGTTCCGGTCACAATCCTGTCGCGCTGCCAGCGTTTCGACCTGCGCCGCATCGAGGCGGGCGTGCTCGTCAGCCATCTGGCGCGCATCTGCGCCGCCGAGCAGGTCGAGGCTGACGAGGAAGCACTTCAGGCCATTGCCCGCGCGGCCGAGGGCTCGGCCCGCGATGCCATGTCCCTGCTCGACCAGGCTATTGCCCATGCCGCCGGGCGGATCGGGCTCGATGACGTGCGGGCCATGCTCGGCCTCGCCGACAGGGCGCGCGTCATCGATCTTTTCGAGCTGCTGCTCAAGGGTGACCTGGCCGCAGCGCTGGCCGAACTGAAGGCGCAGTATGATGCCGGTGCCGACCCTGGCACGGTGCTGGGCGAACTGGCGGAATTCACCCATCTCGTGACCCGCCTCAAGATCGTGCCTGAAGCCGGCAAGGACAGCGCCCTGACACAGGCCGAGCGCGTGCGCGGCAGCGCTTTTGCCGAAGCCCTTTCGGTCCGCGTGCTCTCCCGGACCTGGCAGATACTGCTCAAGGGCATCGCCGAGGTGAAGGAGGCCGGCAGGCCGCTGCCAGCCGCCGAAATGGTGCTGGTCCGCATCGCCCATGCGGCGGATTTGCCGACCCCCGACGAAGCGCTGAAGCTGCTGCAATCGGGCGGCGGGCTGACGTCGGGCTCCCGCGGAGCCGTGGCGCAGCCCGCGCCGTTCCTGCGCGATCCCGGCTCACAGGCAGGCCCGTCTTCCTCGGCAGGTTTCACGGCCGCGCGGCCGGCCTCCGCCATGCCGGCCAGCGCGCCGCGCCCCCTGTCGTCCGGCAGCCCAGGCGGTGCCCAGGCTTCGGCGCAGACAGCCCGGCAGCAGGCCCATCCCGTCGTGCGGGTCGGCTCGCTCGAAGACATCCTGGCACTGGCCGCGCGGAACCGCGACATCAAGCTGCAAGCGGCGATCCAGCGCGACCTGAGGCTGGTCCGCATCGAACAGGGACGGCTCGACATTTCGCTGGAGCCAGCGGGCGACCGCGGCATCATGCAGGAACTGGCCCGCAAGCTGAAGGACTGGACCGGTCAGGTCTGGATGGTGACCCTCGTGCAGGCCGAGGGACAGGCCACCTTGCGCGAGCAGAAGCAGGCGCAGGACCGCGAGCGAAAGGACAGTGCAGCGACGCACCCGGCAGTGCAGGCCCTGATGGCAGCCTTTCCGGGAGCAAAGATCGTCGATGTGCGCAGCCGTATGGCGGCCGAAAGCCCGGATACTGCGCAAGGCGGCGACGCAACAGATGCAGGCCTTGCCGCTTCCCTCGAATCCGGCGAAGGCCTGTTCGACAGCGACGGCGATCCTTATCCGGATATCGAGTTCTGAGCGAACCGGCGCACCAGCCGGTTGGGCGCGCCGGCATCACCTGAACAGGAGCAGATCACATGCGTGACATGATGGGCCTGATGAAGCAGGCACAGCAGATGCAGGCCAAGATGGCCGACATGCAGGCCGAACTCGACAACACCCTGGTCGAGGGCCTCGCCGGCGGCGGCATGGTCAAGGTCATGACCACGGCCAAGGGCGCGATGAAGTCGATCACCATCGACCCCTCGCTGATGAACCCGGACGAGCGCGAAATCCTCGAAGATCTGATCATCGCGGCCTGTTCCGACGCACGCACCAAGGGCGAGCGCGTCATGGAGCAGCGCATGGCCGAAATCACCAAGGGCCTGCCGATCCCGCCCGGCATGAAGCTGTTCTGAGCGCATCCGCCCGATGGCGAAGTTCTCCGCCGGCCCGGAAATCGAGCGGCTGATCCAGTTGCTCGCCCGATTGCCGGGCCTCGGGCCCCGATCGGCGCGCCGCGCGGCGCTGCATCTGGTCAAGAAGCGGGAGCAGTTGCTCGGCCCGCTCTCCGAAGCCATGCAGGTGGCGCACGAACGCATCGTGGTCTGCAGCACCTGCGGCAACATCGACACCTCCGATCCGTGTTCGGTCTGCCGCGATCCCCGGCGCGATGACAGCATCATCGTGGTGGTGGCGGATGTCGCCGACCTCTGGGCGCTGGAACGCAGCGCCGCCATCAATGCGCGCTACCATGTGCTCGGCGGCGTATTGTCGGCCATGGACGGCGTCAGGCCGGAAAACCTCGCCATCGACAGCCTTGTCGCGCGCGCGGCCGAGCCCGCCATCAGGGAACTGATCCTGGCCCTCAATGCCACGGTCGATGGCGCGACCACCGCCCATTACATCACCGACCGGGTTGCGCACCTGCCCGTCAAGGTCACCCGCCTCGCCCATGGCGTGCCGATCGGCGGCGAACTCGACTACCTCGACGACGGAACCCTCAGCGCCGCCATCCGCCAGCGCACGAGGTTCTAGCCCTTCAGCCGCTCCCTGATCCGCCGGGCCAGCCCGTCCCTCACCTCCCGGTAGGCTTCGAGCATCTGTTCGCGTGAACCTTGCACGATGGTGGGGTCGGCTGTCGGCCAGTATTCCACATCGGCGGCGATGGTCCGCGTCAGCCCCAGTGCCTTGTGGTGGGCCTCGGGCGAAAGCGTGATGATGAGGTCGAAGTTGAGGCCTTCCCACTCTTCGAGTTCGTCGATGGTGCGCGGTTTGTGCCTTGTCGCGTCGATGCCCATCTCGTCCATGACAGCGACCATGAAGCCGTCCGCCTCGCTCTTGCGCACGCCGGCAGACTGCACATAGAGCGAGCGCCCGAAGAAATGCTTGGTGAGACCTTCTGCCATCGGCGAGCGCACTGCATTCTGCGCGCACATGAACAACACGCTCTGCGGCCGGCGCGGCACAGGCGCTTCACCAGCCAAGGAGCCTCAGCCTTTCCAGTGCAGGGCGAAGATCAGGGTGAACAGCCGGCGCGCCGTGTCGTGGTCCACGTCCAGCTTGCCGTCGAGGCGCTCCTTCAGGATCTCCGCTGCCTCGTTGTGCAGCCCGCGCCGGCCCATGTCGATCGCCTCGATTTGCGCCGGCGATGAGGTGCGGATGGCCTCGTAGTAGCTTTCGCAAATCATGTCATAGTCCTTGATCACCCGCTTGAACGGGGTCAGGGACAAAAAGTGCATGATGATTGGCTGATCGCCCTCACTTCGGATATCCAGGCACAGCTTTCGCTCGATCAGGCTGATGGCCAGCTTGTAAGGGCCGTGTTCACGCCCGGGAATGGCAAAGTGGTTGACCTCGATCAGGTCATAGATCGCAATGGAGCGCTCGTGCTCCTGATCGGGCGTGCCACGGCCCAGCGACGCCTCGTCGAGCGTGATCAGAACAAGCCGGTTGTTGCTTTTGGTCTGGCTCATGCCGTCGTCGCACCCCGCCCCCGAAGGGTTGCTCCCCACACCTCAGAGATTGAGCCGGATGGTCACGCTGCGCGCGTGCGCCTGCAGGCTCTCCGCTTCTCCTAGCGTAGCGGCAGCCGGAGCCAAAGCCCGAAGCGCATCGGCGCTGCATTTCAGCAGCGTGGTGCGCTTCATGAAATCGAGCACGCCAAGCCCGGACGAGAAGCGTGCCGACCGCGCTGTCGGCAGGACATGGTTGGGACCACCGACATAGTCACCGATCGCCTCGGGCGTATGGTGACCGAGGAACATGGCCCCCGCATTGCGGATCGCGGCAGCCAGCGGCTCGGGGTCAGCCGTGCAGATTTCGAGATGCTCCGGTGCCAGCCGGTCAACGAGCGTCACCGCTCCCATCAGGTCATCGACCACGATGATGGCCCCGAACGCGTCCCAGCTTGCGGCGGCAATCTCGCGGCGCGGCAGCAGCGCCAGTTGCGAGGCCACCTCCGCCGCCACCGCATCGGCGATCTCGCGGCTGTCCGTTATCAGGATGGATTGCGCTGCGGTGTCATGCTCGGCCTGTGCGAGCAGGTCAGCCGCCACCCAGGCCGGATTGGCGCTGGCATCGGCGATGACCAGAACCTCCGAGGGGCCCGCAATCATGTCGATGCCGACCGTGCCGAACACGCGCCGTTTGGCCGCCGCCACATAGGCGTTGCCCGGCCCTACGATCTTGGCCACAGGCGCGATGCTGGCGGTGCCGTGAGCAAGCGCCGCCACGGCCTGCGCCCCGCCAATGCGGTAGATTTCGGTCACGCCGGCCAGATGCGCGGCGGCCAGCACCAGCGGGTTGGCCCGGCCATGCGGCATCGGGGCCACCATCACGATGCGTGGCACGCCGGCCACGCGCGCCGGAACGGCATTCATCAGCACCGACGACGGATAGCTCGCAGTGCCGCCCGGCACATAGAGCCCGACGGCTTCTATGGCACTCCAGCGCCAGCCCATCTCGGTGCCTGTCGCGTCGGTGAAGCGCTGGTCCTCCGGCTTCTGGCGTTCATGGAAGGCCTCGATGCGGGCCTTGGCGAAGCGCAGCGCCTCCAGCGCCTGAGGATCACAGGCGCGCATCGCAGCCTCGATCTCGTCAGGGCTCACCTTCAGCGTCGCCGGCGTCAGCGCCACATGGTCGAAGCGCCCTGTGTAGTCGATCAGTGCCGCATCACCCCGCGCCTGCACAGCGGCGATGATCGCGGCAACGATGCCATCGACCTCTTCCGAGACCTCGCGCTTCATCGCCAGCAAGCGGGCAAAGTCCGCCGCAAAATCGGCTGCGCTGGAACTGAGGCGGATGGGCATGCGCGCTTTCGCTGAAATGACGGGTCGAACGCTCAGCCTTCGTGGCTGGGCTGATGAGCCGTTTCCCACATTCCGCCCAGGTCTTTCAACTGGGCTTCGATGCATTCGGCGTGCAATTTCAGCGCAGCCCCGCCCGAGAAAGTCAGCACCAGTTCGCCCGAAGGAGCATCCGAAGGCGTGAAGGTCACGGCCAGCAGGTTCAGCACTGTGTCCTTTGCCTTGGGGTCGATGTTCAGTGCCTTCAACCCTGTCACGCGCTCGAAGTGCATGGCAGTGAGCCGGCGGCGATGCTGGCCGATAGCAGCGCCCTCCCAGTCATAGCGCCGCATCATCAGGGCAAAGCGCTTCTCGGTGGGCAGCCAGGCCAGATCGCTCACCTTCACCACCGCATCCTGCACATGGGCAGAGATCACGGTCAGGTCTTCGGGATCAAGGGCGATCAGGCGCAAGGGAACAGGTTCATCCATGACCGGGATGTGGGTGGCGAGCGCAGGAGAGTCAAGTTAACCGGTGTAATCTCAAGGATTTGCCCTCGCCCCGTCATCGCGAGCAAGGCGAAGCGATCCAGAGCCGCGCGCACCAAGGCTGGTTGGCTTCGCTGCGCTCGCCAAGACGGAATCTCGCCACGATGGCATGTTGGCAGCTCGCCAGGACAGCAGCCCGCCAACCCTTGCCCTTGCCCTTGCCCTTGCCCTTGCCCTTGCCCTTGCCCTTGCCCCTGCCCGCGCCAGCGGCTAACCAGCAGGCCTTGAGAAATGGACCATGCCATGTCGAAAACGGACAAGCTGAAGGCGCGCCGCCCGCGCGGCTTCGAGGATCGCGGCGCTGCTGATGTCGCCGCCACCGACGCGATGCTGGCCAGGATCAAGCAACAGTTCGAGCTGTTCGGCTTCGAGCCGGTTGAAACGCCGTTCGTCGAATACACTGATGCACTCGGCAAGTTCCTGCCGGATCAGGACAGACCCAATGAGGGCGTGTTCTCGTTTCAGGATGACGACGAGCAGTGGCTGTCCCTGCGCTATGACCTGACCGCACCGCTGGCCCGCCATGTGGCCGAGAACTACGACGCGCTGCCCAAGCCCTACCGCAGCTATCGCTCGGGCTATGTCTTCCGCAACGAAAAGCCCGGCCCCGGCCGTTTCCGCCAGTTCATGCAGTTCGATGCCGATATCGTGGGCGCCGGCTCGGTTGCGGCGGACGCAGAGGCCTGCATGCTGATGGCCGACACGCTGGAAGCCGTCGGTATCAAGCGCGGCGACTATGTCATCAAGGTCAACAATCGCAAGGTCTTGGATGGCGTTCTTGAATCGATTGGCCTGGGCGGGGACGAGAATGCCGGGCGCAGGCTGGGCGTGCTCAGGGCCATCGACAAGCTGGACAAGTTCGGGCCGGAAGGCGTTGCGCTGCTGCTCGGGCCGGGGCGCAAGGATGAGAGCGGGGACTTCACGAAGGGCGTCGGGCTGGGCGATGACGCGGTTACACTGGTCTTGAACACAACCGGGTGGGGAGAGCTGGGTTCAGGGGCCATGAGTTCAATAGCTTCTGCAGGTGGACTTACGCTCATGAATATCGAGGACAGTCTGGCCGAAAATGCGGTTGCTATGGAAGGGGTCAACGAGCTTCGTCAGCTATACCTCCAGGTTGAAGCCGCCGGCTACGGCCCTGACCGCATCCGCATCGATCCCTCGGTCGTTCGCGGCCTCGAATACTACACCGGCCCCGTCTTCGAGGCTGAACTCACCTTCCCCGTGACCAACGAGGAGGGGCAGGTGGTGCGCTTCGGCTCGGTGGCGGGCGGCGGGCGTTATGACGGGCTGGTCGGGCGTTTCCGCAACGATCCCGTACCGGCCACCGGCTTCTCGATTGGCGTCTCGCGGCTCTACACGGCGCTGAAGCTGACCAACTCGCCGCTTCTGGCCGGCAGCGCCAAGCCCGGCCCGGTCGTCGTCACCGTCATGGACAAGGACCGCATCGGCGACTATCAGCGCATGGTGTCAGAGCTTCGCAGCGCAGGCATCGCGGCGGAACTCTACCTCGGCTCATCCGGCTTCAACGCCCAGATGAAGTATGCCGACAAGCGCCGCTCGCCTTGCGTCGTCATCCAGGGCGGCGACGAGAAGGCCGCCGGCACGGTGCAGGTCAAGGACCTCATCCTTGGTGCCGAACTCGCCAAGCTCGGCCGCGAAGGCAAGGACCGCGAGGAATACCTAGAACGCCAGAAGGAAGCCCAGTTCGCGGTGCCGGAAGAGGCACTGGTAGACGCGGTGAAGAAGGTGCTGGGGCGGCACTGACCGCCGGTGCGCTACAGCCCCGACGCCCGCGCCGCAATGGCCACTGCCAGCCCCGCGACCAGCGCCAGAACCTCGTTGCGACGCACCAGCATGGCCAGCAGCGCTGCGCCGACCGCAAGGCCTGCAGCAAGCCCGAGGCGCTCGATGATCGGGATCACGGTTGCTGCCACGATCGAACCCGGCAGGGCCGCCAGCGCCCGGCGCAGCGGCGGCGTCAGCGGGATCAGGTGCATCATGAAGTGGCCCGATATGCGGCAAAGATAGGTCGCCAGCGCCATGGCGAGGATGGCCAGAACGACACCGGGCGCGACAAGGCTCGCCAGCGACGCGCTCATGGGGCCTGCTCCGGCGCGGCATCATCGGGCAACAGCGCTGCCGTCAGCATGCCGGTCAGCGCCCCCGCGATGATGAACAGGTGGCCAGGCAGCAACTTCGAAACCAGCAGCGCCACCGCCCCGGCCACCGCCCACGGCACCGCCGCGCGCCGGCCGCGCCACAAGGGCACAAGCATCGCGGCGAAGAACACCGGCATGACCAGATCCAGCGCGAAACGGCGCGGATCGCTGACCATCGCGCCGAGCAGGTAACCCGGCAGCGTGAAGGCCAGCCACAGCACCCACATCGTCAGGCCAACACCGATCAGCACACCCAGATCGCGCCCGCCCCCGGCGTGATAGCGCGAGCCGACCAGCCAGTTGGCATCGGTGAGGAAGAACAGGTGCGCCGCGTTGAAGCCATGGCCATGGCTGCGAAGCCACGGATGCAGCGATGCGCCCTGCAGCACCATGCGGCTGTTGACCACGGCCGTCAGCACCGCGAGGCTGCCGATCACGCCCCAGCTCCAGACCTGCGGCCAGGCCTCCAGCGCCACCATCTGCGCCATGCCGGCATAGACCAGCGCGCTCATCAGGGCAGCCTCGAACAGGCTCAGGCCGCGCCCTGCTGCCGCCGCGCCGAAGGTTATGGCGAACACGACCACGCCCGGCAGCAGCGGAGCCGACAGGCGCGCGCCCTCCAGCAGGCCGGCACGCGTGACGATGGGCCTGTCAATTTCGGATATCATGCGGCCTTCTGGGCGAAGTGCGACACCGCTTCAAGCGCCATGCCCGCCATCAGGCCATGCGGGGGATGCAGACGCACGCCACCGAGAACTGCCAGCCCCCACCCGCCCACATCGGCCCCAAGCTGGCGAAGGGCGCTGCCACCGACCTTGTCGATCCAGCTGCCGCCCGTGCCTTCCAGCAGCCAGGAAGCCAGATCGCGCACATCCTGCACGCGTACGCAGCCCGACGAATTGAACCGCTGGTCACCGCCGAACAGGTTGCGCGACGGCGTGTCATGCATGAACACCGCGTCGCGGTTGGGCATGTCAATGCGCACCAGCCCGAGGGCATTGCGCGGCCCCGGCTCCTGCCGGTAGGTGTAGTTCAGCGCCCTTGCGCTCGACCAGTCGATGCTGGAGGCCGGGACTTCCTGCCCGCCGGCAAAGACCTTGACCCCCTTCTGGGCCAGCACGTTGCGACCCTTCTGCATGCCGGGAATGATGTCTTCCTTGATGATCGTGGGCGGCAGGGTCCAGTTGGGATTGAGATTGACCGCCGTGATGCGCGTCTCGACCGTGGGCGAAGCCCGGTCGGGCCGGCCGACAATGGCCACATAGCGGCGACTGACCACATCGTTCTCGACCGTCTCGACATGGGCGGATGGAATGTTCACGACCACATAGCGCGGGCCGAACGCAAACGTGCTGCCGGCAATGCGCTGCGCCGATGAGGCCAGCTGGCGAAAGCGGGTCTGGGCCGTGACGTTCATCTCGTCGAGCGTGCGCCCGGCCACGATGCCGGTCTGGCGCAGGCCATGGCGGAACTGGAATCGTTTGACGGCGGCACCGACAGCCCCGTTGAACACGTCGCCAGCCATCTCGCCCTCGAAGTCACCGGTGATCGCAAGGCGACGCTTCAATGTCACCACGACCGCGCCCTTCGATCCGTCCTTGAGGCTGGTGCCCTTCGGCAAGGCCGGCCAGCCACCGGCCCGCACGATCTCCAGATAGCGTTCCGAGGCCAGCGCCGTGCTTGGCAGCGTGTCCGGCGTCAGCGTTGGCCGGCGATCCTCGGCATTGATCGAGGTTTCGCGTGTTGCGGCCGGGCGCGCCACGCGGCGGGGCGTCGGCTTTGCCGGCGTTGCAGCGGGGACGGCGTCGGCAGAAGGCACGGCAGGAATCGGCTGGAACCCCTGCGCCGGCAGGCTGGGCGATCCCGGAACCGGGCCCTGTGCCAGCGCAGACGTGCCGGCGCCAAGCAAAAGGGCGGCCGTCAGCAGGATAGGCAGCGGAAAGCGGAGCATCGGCAGATCCGGTTTTGAGAAACGCCCTTGTCCTAACGCAAACCGTCCCGTTTCGCCATCGCAGGAATGCCGCCCTGGCCTGCCAAACGCTCACGGCACGGATCAGACGCGCGGCGGAGCCAGACGGTCTGTGCAGAGCACGGCCATGCCCCTTGAACAGCAGAAGCCCGGGTCTCCCCGGCCTCGCTCGGCATCGGCGTGCCTGGCGCGCGCTCAGAAGGCGTAGCCGAGCTTCACGCGGGCGTAATGCTGGTTGTAGTTTGTCAGGTTGATGTTGCCGGGTCCGGCCTGGACCTTGCCCGCCACCTGCACCTGATAGGCGGCATTGAAGGTCCACTTGTCGTTGATCGCCCAGAGCATGTTCGGGCCAACGAAGAAGCCATCACCGAGATAGCGGTCATAACCGGCCCCGGTGTAGCTGCGGGAATACCAGGCCTCGGCGCCGACGAAGACGTTTGGCAGAACCTTGGCGGACAGCGCGGCACGCACGTTGAACTGCGAGGTGTCGACCAGAATGCCGGTCTTGCCCGAGAAGCTGGAGATATGCTCCAGGTTGACAGCACCAAACAGGCGGCCAGCGACCAGTTCCTTGTCGAGGAACAACCGGCCAGCGGCGTTGACGGCGCTGTCATTGCCGACGCCCAGGATGCCGGAGAGGCGGTTGCCATTGGCGCTGACGTCGAGGTCGAGCGTCGCGCCGACGCCGTGAACGTCACGGCCAAGGAACTTGTACTTGAGTTCGAGGCCGCCGCCCCAGAACGAACCATTGCCGGAGAAGCCGGCGCGGTCCCGCGCGGTGGTGGTGTTGGCGAACAAATAGGGCGCCGCTTCAAAGCAGCGGAACACGCCGGTGGCAAGCTGTGCCACGCCGGTCAGGCCGGTCAGCCGCTGACCGCGACCGGTGACGTTGCCGTTGGCGGTGACACCGAGGCCCCAGGCGCCGACGTCCGTGACGTCGGAACCGACGGTGAAGCCGAACACATCGGTCGGGAGCGTGTTGGTTTCGAGACAGGCGGCCGAGACGGCGGGCGCGGCAGGCGCGCCCTTGCGGGCCGGCAGATCGGCGGCAACGGCAGCGGTTCCGAAGGCAGCAATCGCGGCGCCGGCAAGAATGAAGTGCTTCATGACCAAGTGATCTCCGATTTCGCTGCGCCGATCATACCACCAGAGCGCGACATTGCACGGTTCCGCGGCGTTAATTCCGGCGCATGCGCCATGAAACACCCCCCCTGTTGCACCGTGGCAACAAGTCGAGCCGGCTATTGCACTGCAATTGGGCAACTGGCGACAAGGGAGGCAGCAACGGGCACAGTGCGCAGGCACCATGGCAAGTCTGCAGCAGACAACCCGACCTCAGGATGATGCTGCGGGCGCGGCGAGATCGCGGCGCACGGCATCGCGCCATGCCAGAATCAGCTGGTCAAGCTGTGCGATGTCGGTGCCGTCCAGTTGGCCAAGGGTTCCGCGCACATAGCTGCGCTGCGTTTCGAGGCCCTTGTGGGCAAGCTCGCGCCCACGGGTCGTGAGATGCAGCGCATAGGAGCGCCGGTCATTGGCAATAGCGAGGCGCTCGACCAGGCCCGCTTCAAGCAGCCGGTCCACCAGCCCCGAGACGTTGCCCTTTGTCACATAAAGCCTGTCGGCCAGTTCACTCTGGGTAATGCCCTCGCGCTCGCTCAGGGTGGACAGCAGATCGAACTGCGGTACCGACAGCCCGATGGCCCTGAGCCGGGCCGTCATTGCCCTCGACACCCGCTGGTGCATCCTGAGAAAGCGGAACCAGACACGCATGGCATCGGCCTGGGCATCGGCCGCCTCGGCATCCTTGCCCGCGCCCCTGCCCGCAGAAGTCTCAGCCGCCCTGCCCGCCATTGCCCTGATTGTCCATGTGGTTGCCGTTCAGGTCTAAACTATCAGAGGTTGACCGTCTCGCACCAGCCCTCGTGAAGGATGAGGGTCCCCGACCCTGTCCAGGCAAGGCTGGTGCCGAAGCGCAAGCCGGGCGTGTCGCAAGCCGGGCGCTGTGCAGCGGCCGCGAATGCGCTATCATGCACCATCGGCTCGGAGCGCTGGCGCACCGAAGCCCCACGAGGCCCGCAAAGTGGCCCTGGCCCGGGAGGCGCCCATGCTTGGCCTGATGCAGGACTGGTCCTTGCTGATCCACCGCATCATCGACCACGCCGCCATCCAGCATGGCAGCCGCGAGATCGTCAGCCGCGGCACCGAAGGCATGATCCGACGGTCGGATTATGCGCGGACACGGCGCCGCGCGCTCGGCATCGCCCAGCAATTGGCGCGGGATGGCATCAGGCTCGGCGACCGGGTCGGCACGCTGGCCTGGAACACCGACCGACATCTCGAACTGTGGTACGGCATCACCGGCATCGGTGCGATCTACCACACGCTCAATCCCCGCCTGTTCGAGGATCAGATCGCCTGGATCGTCAACCACGCCGGCGATCGGCTGATCTTCCTCGACCTGACCTTCGTTGGCCTCGTGGAACGGCTCCAGGAGCGCCTGCCGGCTGTCGAGCGTTTCATCATCATGACCGATCCCGCCCATATGCCCGAGACATCCCTGCGCGGGGCCATCGACATGGAAAGCTGGCTGGCGATGGCGGATGGCGACATGGCCTGGGTCGACCTGCCCGAGCAGACCGCAGCCGGCCTGTGCTACACCTCCGGCACCACCGGCAACCCCAAGGGAGTGCTGTATTCGCACCGCTCGAACGTGCTGCATGCCATGGCGGTGTGCACGCCAGACTTCCTCGGCCTGTCCTCGCGCGATGCGGTTATGCCCGTGGTGCCGCTGTTCCATGCCAATGGCTGGTCGCTGGCCTTTTCCGCGCCGATGACAGGGGCCAAGCTGGTGCTGCCCGGCCCGAAGCTCGACGGCCCTTCGCTGCATGGGCTGCTGGAAAGCGAGCAGGTCAGCCTCACGGCAGCCGTGCCAACCGTCTGGCTCGGCCTGCTCCAGCATCTGGATGCGACCGGCGGCGGGCTCAGTTCGCTCAAACGCGTGGTGATCGGCGGCTCGGCCTGCCCCCGCGCCATGACGGAGGCCTTTGAAACCCGCTATGGCGTGACGGTTGCCCACGCCTGGGGCATGACGGAGATGAGCCCGCTCGGCTCGTTCTGCTCGCTCAAGCCGGCCACGGATGGCCTTGCGGGGGAAGCACTGCTCGATCTCAAGATGAAGCAGGGCCATCCGCCCTTTACGGTGGAGATGAAGATCACCGACGATGAAGGGCGCCGGCTGCCGTGGGATGGCCGCACCTTTGGCCGGCTCAAGGTGCGCGGCCCTGCCGTCGCAGGCCACTACATGAACGATGATGGCGGCGACATCCTGGATGGGGAAGGCTTTTTCGACACCGGCGATGTCGCCACCATCGATGCCAACGGCTACATGGCCATTACCGACCGCGCCAAGGATGTGATCAAGTCCGGCGGCGAATGGATTTCGTCGATCGAACTCGAGAACCTCGCCATGGGCCATCCGGATGTGGCCGAAGCAGCCGTCATTGGCATTGCCCATCCCAAATGGGACGAGCGGCCGCTGCTGGTGATCGTGCCCAAGCCCGGCCGGGCGCCAGACCATGACGATCTCATGGCCTTCATGACCGGCAGGATCGCCAAGTGGTGGCTGCCCGATGCGGTGGAACTGGTCGATGCCATTCCCCACACCGCCACCGGCACGATCAAGAAGACCGCGCTGCGCGAGATGTTCAGGGACTACAGGTTCAGGGTCTGAAGGCCTCAGGCCAGGCGGTCAGCAACGGCTGGACATGAGACCATCAAGACAGCATCAGGCAGACGACCTGACCCAGAGGCCGCGAAGGCGTTTCCACAACCGTCCGTCGATGGCCGCCAGCCCTGCACCGATCATCATCATGCCCACGAGGTGCCGCAGCAGCAGCACCTCGCCGAGAAACAGGATGCCAAGCACGATCGCGCTGACGGGGATCAGAAAGGTCACAAGCGCGATGTTGGTGGCACCGGCGCTGGCCAGGACCCGGAAGAAGAGCACATAGGCGAACGCTGTGGACAGGGCAGCAAGGCCAACCATGGCGGCAAGAGCCTGACCGCTCGGCATGGGCAGAAGCCATGGCCTGTCAACCAGCAGCACGACAGGCAACAACATCGCGCTTGAGGCAGCAACCTGTCCCATCGCCGTTGCCATCGGCGAGACCCCCATCGCCCGGAACTTGCGCCCGTAAACACCGGCAAAGCCATAGGACAGTGCTGCGCCAAGACAGGCGAGTTGGGCGACAATGCCAATCCCGAACGCGTGCAGCACGTCCGCCCCGATCATGACCGCAACCCCGGCAAGGCCGACCACGACACCGGCCAGACGGTTGCCGGTCATTTTCTCGTCTGCTGTGAGCAGATGCGCAACAATCACCGTGAACAGCGGCGTCGTGGCATTCAGGATCGATGCAACACCGGATGCAAGATGTCCTTGTCCCCAGACGATCAGGGTGTGAGGCACGACGTTGTTGAGAAAACCCATGACGAAGAATGCCACCCAGACCTCCCCGCTGGTCGGGATCGCAATGCCGCCAGCCTTGATCACTGCCAGCAGGATCAAAGCTGCCAGCAGCGCGCGCACCGTCACAATTGTCAGCGTCGGCAACTCCTTGACGGCTACGCCAACGAAAAAGAACGAACCACCCCACAGCACCGATAAGCCGAGCAGCATGGCCCATTCCAGCGATGACATGGGTCTGTTCACGGGCGATGGTGCGGTCATCTGATTTCCAATCCGACCTCGTCGGTCTGTCGCTGAGCCATATCGCCGTCTCCCGGTTCGAACCACCCGCTTTCCGGCAGGCGGCGATCGCCGTGAGGGTAACGGTCGTTGGACTTGACGATGGCATGGCGCGTCTCGACGCGCTAAACTCGGCCATGCGCCGTCTTGTTCTAGAACAGCCCCCGTCACGAGCCGCGATCTGGTCGGTCCGGATGGCGCTGTTTGCCGTGGTCGTCACGCTCTATGGCGCGCTGCTGGTGCGCGGCGGCCAGCAGGGCCTGCCAGGGCTTGCGGCGTTGGGCTCCGGCTTTGCGCTGGCAACGCTCTCCATTCTGGTGGCGCTGGTCGGCGGCGTGATGATCTGGAACCAGGGGCTCAAGGGCGTCGGGCGAGTCAGCATGGCGATCATGCTCAGCCTCGGCGTTCTGGCGGCCCCTGCCACCATGCTGCTGCAACTGGCACGGCTACCGGCCCTCAACGACATCACCACCGACATTGACGATCCGCCGGCCTTCTCGCGCTCGCGGGCGGCGCTGGCGGCGCGCGGGGGTCTGGTGCCGCCCGAGCGTCCCCGCGAAAGCCGGCAGCCGCAGCGCGAAGCTTACCAGCGCATCATTCCGATCATCACGGAATTGCCGGCGGAAGAGGCCTTCGAGACAGCGTTGACCGCAGCCCGCACCATGGGCTGGCAGGTGATCGAGGGCACAGCTCCCGGTGGCCGGACCGGTGCCGGACGCATCGATGCCATCGCCACCACCCGCATCCTGCGCTTTGCCGATGATGTGACGATCCGCATCAGGCCCCGCGTCGACGGCTCGCGCATCGACGTGCGCTCGGTCTC
>JAPLOV010000177.1:0-5446 GCA_026400565.1 Hyphomicrobiales bacterium
ATCCCTTGTCCAAGGATGCCCACCAGAGCACCGACTATGTGGAAATGCAGGGCAAGCACGCCCACCATGTGCTGGACAGCGTGCGCGAGTTCGCCAAACCCGACTACGGCATCGACGTGTTCAAGCTCGAAAGCCCGGTGCCGGCCAAGGGCATCGGCGAGGCAGACCGTGTCATCACGCAAAAGCTCTTCAACGAGATGGGCGCGCTCTGCGGCCGTCCCTGGGTGATGCTGTCGGCCGGGGCCTCGATGGCCGAGTTCAAGATCGTGATGGACCATGCCTACCGCGCCGGTGCCTCCGGCTATCTGGCCGGGCGTGCGATCTGGGCCGAGCCCTTCAAGTCTTTCCCCGACTGGGATGCCATCCGGCACGGGCTGCGCACCCAGAGCCTGCCCTACATGGCGGAACTGAACGCCTTGACCGACAGGGCCGGAACGCCCTGGTTCGACCACCCGCTCTATGGCGGCAAGGCAGAGGTTGAACGTCCCGATGCCAGCTTCCGCCGTCATTACGGCGTTGTCTGAGATCTCGGTCATTTGAAACACCAACGCGTCCCATCCGTCGACAGGTTCAAGGTTAGGATTGAGGAATGAAAACATGCCCGTGATTGGCGTTCTGCCGCTGGCCCGCCCGACCTTCGATGTGCCTTATGCCGAAGAGATGGCGGCAGCCTGCTTCAAGGCACTGGAAGCGACCGGCCATCGCATCATCGGCTCGCGCGCGCTGCTGTTCGATGGCGCTGCGGCAGAGGCGGCACTCGCCGACCTCAAGCGCGAGAAGATCGACCTTTTGCTGATCCTTCAGGTCACCTTCACCGATGCCTCGATGACGGTCCGGATCGCGAAAGAGAGTCTCGCGCCGCTGGCCATCTGGGCGGTGCCCGAGCCGCGCGCCGGCGGCCGGCTGAGGCTCAATTCGTTCTGTGGGCTCAATCTGGCGGCCCATGCGCTGGGCCTTGCCGGCATCCCGCTGCGCTGGCTCTATGCGGCGCCGGACGCTCCCCTGATCGGGGATGCCATCGGCGGGCTGGTGATTGGCGATGAGCGCGATCCGGCTTTCCCGGTCGGCCCCAGACCGGGCCTCGTCGAGCGCGAGCAGGCGGCGCGGGTGCTGGCTGCCCTCAAGGGGCGCAGCATCGGTCTGGTCGGCGAGCATCCGGCGGGCTTCGATACCTGCGCCTACGATCCAGCCCGGTTGGCAGCTCTGGCCGGTGTCGCCGTCGAGCCCATCGGCCTCCCCGATCTGTTTGCGGCGGCAAGGGCCGTGCCGGCAAAGCGCATCGCCGCGACGCGCGCCGATGTCGCCAACAAGCTCACGGGGCTTGACGCCGTCGACCAGCCACAGCTTGAGCGGAGCCTCGGCATCTACCATGCGCTGGAAGGGCTGAAGGCGGAGAAGGGCTGTTCGGCCCTGGCTGTGCGCTGCTGGCCCGAGATGTTCACCGAGCATGGCTGCGCGGCCTGTGGGCCCATGGGCCTGCTGACCGAAGCCCGCACGCCATGCGCCTGCGAGGCGGATGTCTATGGCGCGTTGACCGCGATGCTGCTTCAGGAGGTGGCGGGTGCGCCAGCCTGGCTGGTCGACATCGTCGACATGGACAGCGCCGGCAATACCGGCGTGTTCTGGCATTGCGGCTCTGCTCCGCTCTCCATGGCCGATCCGGCGGTCCAGCCGCGCGCCCAGCTGCATTCCAACCGCAAGATGCCGCTGCTTCAGGAGTTCACACTCAAGCCGGGCCGCGTCAGCATTGCGCGCATCAGCCAGGCGCGCGGGCGGACCACGATGATCCTCGCCGGTGGCGAGATGATCGCGGCCCCGATGAGCTTCACCGGAACCTCCGGCGTGATCCGCTTCGATCGCAGCACCGAGGATGTCACCGAGGCGATGATGGAATTCGGACTCGAACACCATGTCGCACTGGTTTATGGCGAGCATCGCGGCGTGCTGCGCGCGCTCGGCGAGGCGATGGGGCTGCCTGTGGTGGAGCTGGCATGATGACAGCTGAGACTGTTCGCTATGGCCTGATCGGGGCCGGCATGATGGGCCGTGAACACATCCGCAATCTGGCGCTGGTGCCCGGTGCCATCGTGACGGCTGTGTCTGATCCTGACACCGAACAGCGCACGCTGTCTGCCGCCGCTGCCGGCGGGGCGCGCGCTTTTGCCAGCCACCAGGAGTTGCTGTCTTCCGGCCTTGTCGATGCGCTGGTCATCGCCAGCCCAAACGATACCCACATGGCCATCCTGGGTGACATCTTCGCGGCCCCCAAGGCCCTGCCGGTGCTGGTCGAAAAGCCGGTCTGCACCTCAACTGCCGATTGCGAGCGCCTCGCCGTGACTGGCGCAGCGCACAAGGCGCCGATCTGGGTGGCGATGGAATATCGCTACATGCCGCCCGTGGCGGAGCTGATCGGCGAGGTCCGCGCCGGCACGGTCGGGCAGCTGAAGATGTTCGCCATCCGCGAGCACCGCTTCCCGTTCCTTACGAAGGTGGGTGACTGGAACCGCTTTTCCGAGCGCACAGGCGGCACGCTGGTGGAGAAATGCTGCCATTTCTTCGATCTGATGCGGCTGGTCGCCCAGGATGACCCGGTCCGCGTCTACGCCTCCGGTGCCGCCGACGTGAACCACAAGGACGAGCTTTACGACGGGCGCGTGCCCGATATCCTCGACAACGCTTTCGTCATCGTCGACTTCCGGTCAGGCATCCGGGCGCTGCTCGACCTGTGCATGTTTGCCGAGGGCTCCTACTGGCAGGAGGAGCTGGCGGCCACCGGCTCGGCTGGCAAGGTCGAGGCCTTCGTGCCCGGCCCGGCCCGCTTCTGGCCGGGCGGCGGGGAACGAGCCAGCGAAATCCTGGTCTCGCCGCGCGCGCCGAAAAATCCGCAGCGCCGCACCGTTCATGTCGACGAGACGATCCTGAAAGCCGGCGATCACCACGGCTCGACCTACTACCAGCACATGGGCTTCAACCGCGTCGTGCGCGAGGGCGGGGCGGTGGATGTCACCCTCGCCGACGGGCTTACCGCCGTGCACATCGGCCTTGCCGCCGAGCAGTCGATCCGCGAGGGCAAGGCGATCAAGCTCTGATCGTCCTGCCCTCGCAAGGGTTGCCTCAGGGCTTATTCCAGGCTTGTGCCCGCCTCGCGCTGCTCAGTTCGCGGCAGCCGGGTTGACCCCGGCTTCCTTCAGCGCCTTCGCCCACTTGGCGATTTCGGCGTCAAAGGCGACCTTGTGCGCGGCGGGCGTGCGCTGGGCTTCGGGGAAGGCCGTGGTGCCGAACGAGGCGAAGCGGGCATTGATGCCGTCATCCTTCATCGCTGCCTGCAGGGCGCTGCTGAGCTTGGTGGCAGCCTCCGCCGGCGTTCCCTTCGGCGCATAGAGTCCGTGCCAGATGGTCATGTCGATGGCGGTGCCGCTCTCGCGCGCTGTCGGCACGTCCTTGATGATGTCGAGCCTCTGTGGCGAGGTCACCGCATAGGCCTTGATCTTGTTGCCCTGGATCTGCGGGATGGCGCTGGTCGACTGGTCGCACAGCGCGTCGACCTGGCCCGCCACCAGATCGTTCATCGCAGGACCGGTGCCGCGATAGGCGACCTGCGTCGGCTTGGAGCCAGCAGCCTGGCCCATCAGCAGGATGCACAGATGCGAGTTCGAGCCGATGCCGGCATGGGCCATGGTCAGCTTGTCGCCCTGCGCCTTTGCAAAGGCGAAGAATTCTGCAGCAGTGTTTGGAGCCAGCCCAAGCTTGCCGGTCACCACCATCGGCCCGGTGTTGATCATGCCCAGCGGCTCGAACGCCGTCGCCGTGTCGTAGCGCAGGTTGTTGTAGAGCGCAGGCGCGGCCTTTAGCGCCAGATGATGGATCAGGACAGTATGGCCATCCGCCGCGGCGCTGGCAACGCGCGCTGCACCCGTCGTGCCCCCGGCGCCTGCCACGTTTTCGACCACGACCTGCTGGCCGAGCGTGCGGCTCATGTGCTCGGCGAGAAGCCGCGCGATGACGTCGCTGGGCCCGCCTGCTGCAAAGGCAACAACCAGCGTGATCGGTTTGGTGGGAAAGCCCTGGGCGAGGGTGGGGGTGGTGGCAAGCCCGGCGAAGCCGACCGCGAGGGCACCGGCTGCGAAGGCCAGCCCGGCGCGGCGCGAGATCCTGATGCGGGGCGGCTGTGTGATGTCGTTGGTGGTCATGTCAGTTCTCCCTGTGGTGGTTTCTTGTCGTGGGTGATGACGTGCTGTCAGCGCATGAACGAGAGATAGTGCGCATCATCGGTCAGGCAAAGGCTGACGCGCCATTCAACCGGCTTGGCTTCCAGCGATAGCGCCAGCCGCTGCACCATCAGCGCCGGATGCCCCGGCGGCTTGCGCAGGATCGCGGCATCTTCGGCGTTGAGTGTGATCGCCTTCAGCTTCTCGCGCGCATGGGCGATGGTCACGCCATAGCGCTCTGCATAGAACGCATACAGGCTGTTCGGTACCGGCCCGTCGGTGACGCCGGGGAACATGGCGTCGGGCAGCGAAAGCGTCTCGATGATCATCGGCACATCGTCAATGGCCCGCATGCGCCGCACCCGCGCCACCCTTGTTCCGGGGCCAAGACCGAGCTGTTCGCGTTCGGTTTCGGTGGCGGGAAAGGTACTGGCCTCCAGCACCACGCTTTCGGGAAAGCGGGCGATGCCATCATCCGGCACCAGCTTGAAGAACTGGAATAGAATGCGCTTTTCATCGTGTTGGGCCACGAATGTGCCGCGCCCCTGCTGACGCACCAGCAGGTTCTCCCCGGCCAGCTCGTCAAGCGCCTTGCGCACCGTGCCCTGGCTGACGCCCACCTCCTGTGCCAGCTGGCCCTCGCTCGGCAGCAGGAACCCCGCCGGCCAGACCCCGTCGACCATGCGCTTCACGAACTCGTCCTTGACTTGCCGGTAAAGGGGCCGGAAGCCGACGGTCACGGGCTGAGCGCTCGTCATCTCCATTGCAGTTTCCGGCTTGTCAGAAGTCATATGTCTTATATAAGACCAAACAGTAAAGCCGTCGAGGGGCTGCGTGTCAGCTTGCCTCGCAATTCTGCAAACGCCAAATCGGCATGAAGCGGGCCTGCCAGAACAGGCCGGCGCAACACCAGGGAGTGCAAGGATGTCTGCACCGCATCTGCTCGTTCACGAGCTCAAGGACAATGTCGGCGTGGTCGTGGTCGAGGGCCTGAAGGCCGGCACGAAGATGCTCTGCGTGGTGACGCACGACAATTCCTCTTTTGAACTGAGTGTGAAGGCCGATGTGCCGATCGGCCACAAGGTCGCTCTGAAGGACCTCAAGGCCGGCGACACCGCCATCAAGTATGGCCAGGACATCGGCAAGATGGTCGGCCCCGCCAAAGTCGGCGAGTACGTCCACGTCCACAACCTCAAGACCAAGCGCTGGTGAGGCGTCTGGCTTGTGCCGTTATCCCG
>JAPLOV010000177.1:5483-7056 GCA_026400565.1 Hyphomicrobiales bacterium
CAGGTTTCCAACAGTTTTCCGGCGGCCTGATATCCCGGCTCTCCGCTTCGCTCTGACCGGGATGACCTGCGATTTTCAAAGGAAAAGCACCATGACCATTGTCGCCAATTTCGAACTCAACAAGAACCGCCTTGCCTCCATCAAGGGCCGCAAGATCGATGTGCCGGGCTTCAAGGCCCCCGTGCTGAAGAAGCGCTCCAGCGCCAAGAGCGACAACTTCGTCGGCTGGCGCCGCGAGAACGGCCGCGTCGGCGTGCGCAACCACGTGCTGATCCTGCCGCTCGACGACCTGTCGAACGCTGCCTGCGAAGCTGTCGCCAACAACATCAAGGGCACGCTGGCCATTCCCCATGCCTATGGCCGCCTCCAGTTCGGCGAGGACCTCGACATCCATTTCCGCACCCTGATCGGGGCCGGCTCGAACCCCAACGTCGCCGCTGTGGTGGTGATCGGCATCGAGGATGGCTGGACCAAGATCATCGTCGACGGCATCGCCAGGACCGGCAAGCCCGTGGTCGGCTTCGGCATCGAGGGCGTCGGTGATATCGGCACCATCGCCAAGGCGAGCTATGTCGCCAAGGAATTCGTGCAGTGGGCCTCCGAGCTGCAGCGCGAGAAGTGCGACATCGGCGAACTCTGGGTCTCGACCAAGTGCGGCGAGAGCGACACCACGACGGGCCTGTCCTCCTGCCCGACGGTCGGCAACATGTATGACAAACTGCTGCCCAAGGGCATCTATGGCGTGTTCGGCGAAACCTCCGAGATCACCGGCGCCGAGCACCTATGCAAGGCCCGCGCGGCGACGCCTGAGGTCGGCGAGCGCTGGTACAAGATGTGGAAGGCCTATCAGACCGACGTGATCGAGCAGTTCAAGACCACCGACCTGTCCGACAGCCAGCCCACCAAGGGCAACATCAAAGGCGGCCTCTCCACCATCGAGGAGAAGGCGCTCGGCAACCTTGAAAAGATCGGCCGCGAGTCGAAGTACATCGATATTCTCCAGCCAGCGGAAGCTCCCGCCAAGGGCGCAGGCCTCTACTTCATGGACACCTCCTCGGCTGCCGCCGAATGCGTGACCCTTATGGCGGCGGGCGGCTATGTCGTGCACACCTTCCCGACTGGGCAGGGCAACGTCATAGGCAACCCGATCGTTCCGGTCATCAAGATCACCGGCAACCCGCAGACCATGCGCACCATGCCGGAGCACATCGATGTCGATGTGTCGGGTATCCTGCGCCGTGACATGACGATACCCGAGGCTGGCGACGCGCTGATTGCCAACATCGTGCGCACCTCCAACGGTCGCCTCACGGCCGCCGAAGCGCTCGGCCATCGCGAGTTCTCGATGACGAAGCTGTATCGCTCGGCGTGAGACCCATGATGGTCATTGCGAGGAACGAAGCGACGAAGCAATCCAGTCTCGGTCAGTGCCGTTCTGGATTGCTTCGCTGCGCTCGCAATGGCGGCGCTGTGACATGACCGCCATCTCCCTGCCCACTGCCGACACGGTCCGGAAGCTCGCGCCGGGCGTGCTGCTGTCGCTGGCGGTGGCGGTTGTGTCCTATCTGGCCGC
>JAPLOV010000199.1 GCA_026400565.1 Hyphomicrobiales bacterium
CTTCCGATCTATGGCGAAAAGCCGACGGAAGTCTGGTGTTCAAGGGACTGACAGAATGACATCCGGACGCCAGACAACAATGCGGGACGCCGTCGTTCTCGCGGGATATGGCGTCCACACCGCAGATAAGGCCACTGTTGTCATCCGTCCTGCCGCCATCAATCATGGTATCATTTTCCTGCGCACCGGCCTCGAAGGCGGTTTGCAGCGTCGTATTCCGGCCCGCTACGGCAACGTCAGCATGACCGAGCTGTGCACCGTGCTGGGTGACCCGCAGCATGGTGCCGTTTCAACGGTCGAGCACATCATGGCCGCACTTTATGGCCTGGGTGTGGACAACGCACTGGTCGAGATCGACGGTCCCGAAGTGCCAATCATGGATGGCAGCGCGGAGGCTTTCGTCGAGGCGATCCGCGAGACCGGCCTGGTCAACCTGTCCGCCGCACGCCGCTATGTGCGCGTGCTGCGCCCCGTGTCGGCCAGCAAGGGCAATGCCTGCAGCGAGCTTCTGCCGCATGACGAGGACGGCCTGCATTTCGATGTCTCGATCGATTTCGAGACCTCGGTGATCGGTCGCCAGCGCCGCGTGCTCGAACTTGATCCGGACAATTTTGCGGCTGAAGTCTCCCGCGCTCGTACGTTCGGCTTCATGCGCGATGTCGAATTGCTCTGGAAGAACGGCTTTGCGCTCGGCGCTTCGCTGGATAATACCGTCGCCATCGGCGATGAGCGTGTGATCAATCCCGAGGGCCTGCGCTACGAGGACGAGTTCGTGCGCCACAAGCTGCTCGACGCTGTCGGCGATATCGCCATGGCCGGTCTGCCGATCATCGGCCTGTTCCGCTCCCATTGTGGCGGTCATCGCCTCA
Source organism: Hyphomicrobiales bacterium (assembly GCA_026400565.1). GTDB lineage: Bacteria > Pseudomonadota > Alphaproteobacteria > Rhizobiales > Beijerinckiaceae > Allobosea. Next base: position 870 of record JAPLOV010000199.1, read on the forward strand.
ACATTGCTGTTCTGCGTGAACTGTTCTCTGATCCGGCCAATTTCGAGATCGTCGAAGCCAAGGATGTGGTTCCATCCCGCCGCGTCCAGATGGCGGCAGCTGCCTACGCACCGTCGCTGGGCTGATATCTGGGACCGGCAGGCGCGCTCCTTGCCGCGCTGCTGTCGATCCGTTTTCGGGATTTGCCTTGAATTCGACACAGACCCGATGCCTGAAGCGGCTGAGGGATTACGAGGCAAGGAATTGCCTGCTCCTGAAGCGGGTTGTCACCCTGGCGCGATGTCCCGTGCATGCTTTCGGGCGGGAACAGAACCCCGCCTTTTGAAATCCAGCTTGGCGAAGCGCCCCGCAATGGGTTACATGCTCGCCATTCAGGCTTGATGTCGCGTGAAGCCGGTTTTGCGAAGCCGTATGTTTTGAGGCAGGTTGTATGGCCCGATTGAAAATGACGCAGTTGGTCGTGGTCACGGCAGCGCTCGGGCTCGCCGGCTGCGACACCATTTCGTCGTTGAACCCGTTCGACACGGCCTCGCGCTATAAGCAGGAACTGCTGCCTGAGGTCGCGCCTGACACGCTTTACAATCAGGGTCTGGCCCGCCTCCAGAGCGGCGATACGGCGGGAGCCGCCAAGGCTTTCAGCGACATCGACCGGCAGGCTGCGTTTTCCCCGCAGGCCAAGCGCGGATTGATCATGACGGCCTTCGCCCATTACGAGGGCAAGCGCTATGACGAGGCCATCACCGCCTCGCGGCGCTTCCTGACGCTGCATCCGGGCGACAAGGACGCGGCCTATGCACAGTATCTGCTGGCCATGTCGAACTACAATCAGATCCCCGAAATTGGCCGCGATCAGGAGCGCACCGAGCGGGCGCTTGTGGCGCTTCAGGAGCTGATCGACCGCTATCCGAAGTCGGAATACGTGCTGGATGCGCGAGAGAAGATCCTGTTCGCCAAGGACCAGGTTGCCGGCAAGGAAATGGAAGTTGGTCGCTTCTACCTGAAGCAGCGCAATTTCCCAGCCGCCATCAACCGGTTCCGCGACGTCGTGTCGAAGTACCAGACCACTCAACATGTCGAGGAAGCGCTGATGCGTCTGACCGAGGCCTATCTCGCGCTCGGCGTCACCAACGAGGCGCAAACGGCGGCCGCTGTGCTTGGGCACAATTTCCCCGAGAGCCCCTGGTATCGCGACACCTACACCTTGCTGCAGTCGGGCGGGCTGGAGCCGCGCGAGCAGTCGGGCTCGTGGATCAGCCGGGCGTTTCAGGGCTTCACGCGGACAGTCGGCCTGGCTCGATGAGCGAGCCATGCTCGCGCAGCTGCTGATTCGCGACATTGTCCTGATCGATCGGCTTGAGCTTGGCCTTGCCTCCGGCCTGAGTGTTCTCACCGGCGAGACCGGCGCCGGCAAATCCATCCTGCTCGATGCCTTCTCGCTGGCCCTCGGCGGGCGTGGCGATGGCGGGCTCGTGCGCCATGGCGAGCCGCAGGGGCAGGTCACCGCCGTGTTCGACCCCGGCGCGGACCATCCTTCCCGTGCCCTCGCACGCAGCCATGACATCGAGGTCGACGGCGATCTGATCCTGCGCCGTGTGCAGGTGGCGGACGGGCGCACCCGTGCTTTCGTCAATGATCAGCCGGTGTCGGTGCAGGTGCTGAAGGCCATCGGGGCCACACTGGCCGAAATCCACGGACAGCATGATGACCGGGCGCTGATCGAGCCTGATACGCACCGGGCGATGCTCGATGTCTTTGGCGATCTCGGTGGCCAGAGCCTTGCCTTGGCCGAAGCCTGGCGGGCCTGGCGCGATGCACTGATCGCGCTTGACCGGGCGCGGGCCAAGGTCGAGGCGGCGCGCAAGGAGGCGGATTTCCTGCGCCATGCGGCTGACGAGCTTGGCGCGCTCGCCCCTGAGGCCGGCGAGGAAAATGCGCTCGCCGAACGGCGTCATCTGATGATGCAGTCTGAGAAGGTGGCCAAGGATCTGGCCGAGGCCAGCGAGGCACTCAGCGGCCAAGGCTCGCCCATTCCGGAGTTGTCCTCGCTGATGCGCCGGCTCGAGCGCCGCGCCGGGCAGGCCCCTCAACTGGTCGAGGCACCTGTCAAGGCGCTGGAAGCCGCCCTGCTGGCGCTCGACGATGCGGCCACGGCGCTGGAGCGGGCGCTCAGGGCCAGCGAGTTCGATCCGCGCGAGCTGGAAACCTGCGAGGAGCGGCTGTTCGCGCTGCGCGCCGCTTCGCGCAAGTATGATGTGCCGGTGGACCAGTTGCCGGAGCTTCAGGCGCGCTATGTTGCCGATCTTGCCGCGCTCGACGCCGGCGAGGAGCACCTGAAGGGGCTGGAGAGTACGCTTGTGGTGCGGGCCGAGGCCTATCGGGCGGCAGCGGCGTCGCTGAGCGCGGCACGGCAGGCCACGGCGGCACGGCTTGATGAGGCAGTCTCGGGAGAGTTGCCGCCGCTCAAGCTGGAGCGCGCGCGCTTCATCACCCAGGTCACTACCGACCCTCAGTCATGGACCGCGACAGGGATCGACCAGGTCGAGTTCTGGGTCCAGACCAATCCGGGCACGCGGCCCGGCCCGATGGTCAAGGTGGCGTCCGGAGGGGAGTTGTCCCGCTTCATGCTGGCGCTGAAGGTTGTTCTGGCCGACCGCGGCTCGGCGCCGACCCTGATCTTCGACGAGATCGACACCGGTGTCGGTGGGGCTGTGGCCGATGCCATCGGGGAGCGGCTGGCGAGGCTGGCTGCGAAGGTCCAGGTCGTGTCGGTGACGCACGCGCCGCAGGTGGCAGCAAAAGCCGGGCAGCATTTCCTGATTTCCAAGCATGCCATCACGCCCGAGCGCGTGGCCACGCGGATCACGCCGCTGGAAGGCGGCGAGCGGGCTGAAGAACTGGCCCGAATGCTGGCCGGCGCCACGATCACCGACGAGGCACGGGCGGCGGCGCGCCGGCTGCTGGAGACGGCGCTGGGGCGCTAGATCAGGCTGCTGAATTGCCCTCTTCCGCGCCGGCATCGGCGGGCTTATGACACCTCAATGCAGAAGCGCCCTGCCACATTCGCCACGCCGCCCGACAGGCTCCTGCCGCTGGAAGCGCAGATCGAGCACGACGAACTGATGGCGCTGATTGCGGCGGCCGACGAGGCCTACCATGGCCGCGATGCGCCCGAGATCAGCGATGCCGACTATGACGCGCTGCGCCGCCGGGCAGAAGCAATCGAGGCGCAGTTTCCGCTGCTGAAGGCGCGTGGCGTGGGCGGCAAGGTCGGCGCACGGGCGCAGGACAAGTTCGCCAAGGTGCGCCACCGCGTGCCGATGCTGTCGCTGGCCAACAGCTTTAGCCCAGCGGATGTGGCCGATTTCGTGGGGCGCATCCGCTCCTTCCTCGGGCTTGGCGCGGATGAACCCGTGGTGCTGACGGCGGAGCCCAAGATCGACGGGCTGTCGCTGGCCCTGCGCTATGAGGGCGGGCGGCTGGTGCAGGCGGCCACGCGCGGCGATGGCGAGGAGGGCGAGGATGTCACCATCAATGCCCGCACCATCGCCGACATTCCGCAAAGGCTCAGCGGCGATGTGCCCGCCGTCTTCGAGGTGCGCGGCGAGGCCTATCTCGGCCATGCCGATTTTGCCGCGCTGAATGCCCGCCAGCGCGAGGCCGGCGACAAGGAGTTCGCCAATCCGCGCAATGCTGCCGCCGGCAGCCTGCGCCAGCTCGATCCGGCCATCACGGCTGCGCGGCCACTGCGCTTCTTCGCCTATGCCTGGGGCGAAGCGGAGCGGCTGCCGGCGGCCAGCCAGTTCGACATCGTCGAGGCGTTCCGGGGCTGGAGCCTGCCGGTCAATCCGCTGATGCGGCGCTGCGACAGCGTCGAGGCCCTGCTGGCGCATTATGCCGTCATCGAGGCCATGCGCGCCTCGCTGGGCTATGACATCGACGGTGTTGTCTACAAGGTCGACCGAATCGACTGGCAGCAAAGGCTGGGCTTTGTCGGACGCTCGCCACGCTGGGCGACTGCCCACAAGTTCCCTGCCGAGAAGGCGCTGACGCGCATCGAGGCCATCGACATTCAGGTGGGGCGCACCGGCGCGCTGACGCCCGTGGCCAAGCTCAGCCCGGTCACTGTGGGCGGCGTGGTCGTGTCGAATGCCACCTTGCACAATGCCGACGAGATCGCGCGGCTTGATGTGCGTATCGGCGACATGGTGGTGGTCCAGCGGGCTGGCGATGTCATCCCGCAGGTGGTCGAGGTGGTGGCGGAGCAGCGCCCGGCAAGCGCCGAGGCCTATGTCTTCCCGCATGTGTGCCCGTGCGATCTGAAGTCCGATGTCGTGAAGGAGACCACGGCTGCCGGTGTCGAGAGCGTGGTCAGGCGCTGTACCGGCGAGTTTGCCTGCCCGTTCCAGCGCATCGAGCACCTGAAACATTTCTGCTCGCGCCGGGCTTTCGACATCGAAGGCCTTGGCGACAAGCAGATCGCCTTCTTCTTCGAGAAGGGCCTGATCCGCGAGCCTGCCGACATCTTCACTCTTCAGGCGCGGGATGAGGCACCGGGCAACCTGCAACGCCTCCAGAATTACGAAGGCTTCGGCGAAGTCTCCATCCGAAACCTGTTCGCGGCGATCGAGGCGCGGCGGTCGATCAGCCTTGAACGGCTGATCTTCGCGCTCGGCATCCGCCATGTTGGGGAAACCACCGCCAAGATGCTGGCCCGCAACTACGGGTCGTGGGCAGCCTTTGACGCGGCCTGCATGCGCGTCGCGGCTGGCGAGGCCGATGCGATGCTGGAGATGGATGCCATCGATCAGATCGGCGAAAGCGTGATCGAGGCGATCAGGGCTTATTTCGGCGAGGACCACAACCGCGCCATCGTCGACCGTCTGGCCGCACAATTGACCATCATCGATGCGGAAAAGGCCGTGGCCGAGTCACCCGTCGCCGGCAAGACTGTGGTGTTCACGGGTGCACTCGAAAAGATGACGCGGGACGAGGCCAAGGCGATGGCCGAGCGGCTGGGGTCCAAGGTGGCGGGCTCGGTCTCGAAAAAGACCGATCTGGTGGTGGCCGGCCCCGGCGCCGGCGTGAAGCTGAAGGCCGCCAGCGACCTCGGCATCGAGGTCATCGATGAAGATGGCTGGCTGGCGCTGGTGGGCGGATAGGGCAAGCCCGGTACCATCCCCTTGGCCAGCCAACATGCACCGTATCCTCACCCTGAACCTGTTGAAGGGCGAGGCTCCAGATGGGAGGCTCTGGAGGTCATCCTTCGACCAGCTCAGGACGAGGGCATTCATCCGCGCAGCGGCGCACCCATCCGGCAGGCTGCCGATCGAGCAGCATGACACCGCCGTCCAAAGACAGGCGGCCACGGTTGAACGCGGCGGTGAGCTTCTTGCCTCGGACGGCTGGAAACCAGAACGGCACAGTCGCATCGTCGGTCATGGCTGATATGGCCGGCTCGATGGGGTGGACAGGGTTGGCTCAACAACCAAAACCTACGCAACATCAATTGATGAGGCTCCATCCTTCAGCTTGCCAAACGGGTCCTCGTGAACAAGAGCCCGATGCACAAGTTAATGCGGCTTTGCAATGTCTTGCGATGCGTCCCGTGAGCATGCGGATGCTGGCGATGAGTGCGAAGGCTGTGGCACTTTCGATGGATTTCTCCTAGTCCTTCGCGAGGCGGCGGCAGCGTCCCAGCCATGCGAATATCCGCTCCATGACCGGCGTCGAGGCAGGACGACGAAGCCCTTGGTCGTGTCTGAGCGCTTGACGATCTCGATGGTCCAGCGGCCGTGGCCGGCCATCGCGTCCTTGAGCTTGTCGCCGGAGTAGCCGCCGTCGGCGAAGACGTGGCGCAGCCATGGATGCCGGAACCGGATCGCCCTGAGCAGGTCGGGAGCGCCGTCGCGATCCGTTAACTGTTCAGGTGTGTTTTCGCGCTGCACCTCTCAATGTTAACTGAAAAACGGGCGTTCCGATGCTTCACTCGAGGACGTGGAGGCCGTTCTATGTTGAAGTATCTTCCGATGCGCACGAAGGCCGAGATGCGCGTCGCCCTGGTCGTTTTGACAATCGCTGCGATCATCTTGACGGTCCTTCTTTCGACCCTCGCACTCTACCTGATGACAAGCGGTGATCCCCACGAAATTTGGCACATAAACGAAGTCTGGATGAGAGGTATCCTCTTTGCGATTTTGATCTCGGGGGCCGTGGGCACTATCTTCTTCCATATTCTCTTGAACACGATGCGCGAACTCTATGAGGCACGCGCGCAGTTGAATGTCATTGCCCAACAGGACCCGCTGACCGGACTGCTGAATCGAAGGGGCTTCGACGCTGCTGCTGCCGTACTCATCCAACAGGCAATCTCCCGGCGCGATCAGCTTTCGGCCCTTATTTGCGATATCGACCACTTCAAGAAGATCAACGATACCTACGGCCATGAGTGCGGAGACCAGGCAATCCAGCATGTGGCGACACTGCTGCGTAGGATATCGTCTGATAGGCGACATGCGGTCATTGGGCGCCACGGTGGTGAGGAGTTCGCGGTCATCTTGGCTGGCCAGACACACCGTGAAGTTGCCTGCCTAGCAGAGGAACTCCGATCGATGATTGCATCCACGCCGTTCGTATGGGACCAGGCGTACGTGCGTATAACGATAAGCCTGGGGACCAGCATGTCGCCACCGGCTGCGGCCTCTGTTCATTCGCTTTTGTCGCGGGCTGATGCGGCGCTGTTTGAGGCTAAGTCACAGGGTAGAAACCGCGTTGTGCAGGCACCAGTCGCTTTGGCGGCGTGACAACCATCAGTTTCTGTTGATTTCCACCCTGAAGTGAGGTCATCAGCCAACTCCCGATCGAGCACTGGCATGAAGCCATCGGCGATCCGACCCGTGCTGATGCCATCCTCGACCGGCTCGTCCATAACGCTCACCGACTGCCCTTCACCGAAGAAAGCCTGCGCAAGCGCGCCGCCACAATAAAACCGCCTGACCCGACGCATCGAGCCTTGCTCCCTGAACCGGCCGGCCGGCCGGCCAGCCTGC
>JAPLOV010000095.1:0-726 GCA_026400565.1 Hyphomicrobiales bacterium
GTCAGCCGGTCATAATCCTCGGCCGAGACCACGACCGCGGCACGATCACCACGCAGGGTGACGGTCTGCGGCCCCTCGCGCATGGCCTTGCTCACCACCTCGCTGAAGCGGTTTTTGGCGTCCTGCAATTGCCAGTTCATGTCTGTGCCCTTCGGTAAATAGCTAGGCTGTCTAGATATCATTTGGCAACCGATATGTCGAGCGACTGTCAAGAAGCAACATCAGCAGGTCCTCCAAGCCCAAAGGTCGGGGCAAAGCTGAGAACATGGGCCAAACATCGCCGGGCATTGTCCACCACGACGAATTTGTTCCGCCTTATCAACAGCAGTCTGCATGATCAAAGGCGTTTCGTGAGAATGTTTCATATGATCCCCCAGGCCCGGTAGCGTTCCCGGCCCGTGAGTTCGCGCGGCAGGGAAGGCCCGAGCTCCCTCAGCATCACCTCGACGGCCTGCTGGGTCACCTTGAGGGGGTACTGTCAGGTTGACGACGTGTCGATGAACATCGGCTATCTGAGCGCGATGATGGCAACATCGAAATCCATTGATCGCGGCTATCGGTTCCCGGCGGAAATCATCCAGCAGGCTGTCTGTCTGGCTCTGTTGCCGCTTTCCGCTAAGCCTGCGGATGGTCGAGGACCTGCTGGCAGCGCGCGGGATCGTCGTCAGCCACCAAACCGTGCGGTGCTGGGCAGAGACGTTCGGACGGATCCGCGCCAGCAAGATC
>JAPLOV010000095.1:773-1672 GCA_026400565.1 Hyphomicrobiales bacterium
AGAGACGTTCGGACGAACCCGCGCCAGCAAGATCCGTCGGCGCAGCGACCGCAATGGGGCGCACGACCGACAATGGTATAGGACTGCGACCGCTGTCGCCCCAGGCCCTCATGCGAAGCGGATCATCTTCAGACGTGTGCCCGGCGTGTCTGGCTTGGGCCCTTTACGACTGCGGCCTGGTGCGCACGCTGCGCTGAGCCTGCGCCTGCAGCCTCTCCTTTTCGATCTCGCGCAGGACCTGCTCCTGCCGGTCACGAAGCGCCTGGATCGCCTCGGAGCTGTTTGCGTTCGGTCCGGTGATCGTTGCCGGATCGGATTGGATGTCCCGCGCCATACGCTCCGCCTGCACGGCTTGGGTGTGCTCGAGCTCCGCCCGGTCGCGCAAGGCGATATCGACGCGGGTCTGGGCCGCCCGCTCCTGTGGCATGCCGGGGTTGGCGCGGTCACGCCTCAGCTCATTCGAATTGACGTCACCCCGGGCGGCCTGCGCCTCCCGTCGTTCCTGGGTGGCCACGGCGCGCGCCTCCTGCGCCAGCCGCTGCGTCGCCGTCCCCGGCAGCGTCGCCAGCAGCTCCGGCGAAATCCGCTCTGCTCCGGCCTCGATCTGGCGCTGCACGGCGATGCGGCCCTGCAGGATGGCAAGATAGGTCTCGCTCTTCTGTGCGAAAGAGACCTTGCTTTCGGCAGGAAGGGCCTTGCCGAGCGTGCCGATCATCTCGGTGATCAGCGCGTAGTCCTTCTCCATTTTCTGGGCGTTGACCGCCATGGCCGGATCCTCCTGGGTATATTTCTTCGTGAGCTGTTCGGCGCGCATCAGCACGTGCCCGCCCATCAGCGAAATCGTCATGCGGCCTGTCATGCGTTGGGCTTCGGTATTCTCCGGATAGGCCTCGGCCACC
>JAPLOV010000214.1:0-460 GCA_026400565.1 Hyphomicrobiales bacterium
GAACCTCGGTGCGATCTTCGGCGAGGCGCAGCAATTCGTCTGGGCAGGCCATGTTCGGGCCGCTGGTGTTCGGCGGGTTTTCAATGAAGTTCATGTTCTTGTTCTGGCCATCATGCTCGAACAGACAGGCCCGCCGTTCCCATTCCCCGCCGTTGGTCCAGCCGGGGGGGCATGTCACCGTCGTCCATGTCGTTGTTGGCATAAACAAGCGAGTTGTTGTCCTTGCCGTTGCCTGGTTCATCGGGCCAGAAACAGGGCGTGAACAGGGTGCGCGGGGCCATCGGGTTCGGTGGATCATCGGACCCGTCGAACGGTTCGGGGCGCGCCTCGACGCAGCCTTTCCACTGGGCGGTGCCGGTCTTGGTGCGGATGCCGTCGAACAGGTCGAGGTTGGCGATCTTGCCGGGATTGGCGATCACGCAGCATGGATCCAATCAGCCGTACACAGAAGGTCGGACAC
>JAPLOV010000214.1:477-9671 GCA_026400565.1 Hyphomicrobiales bacterium
CAGAAGGTCGGACACTCTCAGCGTGACCAGACCGGATCATAGCCGAAGCCGGTCGGAACGAATGCCTTGACGCAATCGGTCTTGGTATAGGGCTTGTTGACGGTGATTTCCTTGCCGGCAAACGGAGCCTTGCGGGCTGGCGTGCCGCAAGTACCGAACTTTGCCGACGCGCTCTTGATGCCGAAAAGCTCGCGGCCAATTTCGCCAAGCTTGCGTGTTGCATCCTGGAGCCAGGCTCCTTCGCCAACCAACACCGGGGCCGCCGCCACCACCACCGCCATCACCACCTGGGCCGGGCTTCCAGAACGGGTCATCAGTGCAGTCTGGCAGAAAGCCGATCCAGCGCCAAGGCAGGTTGCGGGCCTGCCACGCGCTGTCACCGCGGGTGTCGACAGATGACATGCCAAGGTTGAACCGCCGTGGATTGACGGCAGCAACATAGGGCACGACCGACATCTTGAGGTCTGCACCGTTAGCGGCACGGTCAAACAGGATGTTGGTGAAGCTCTCGCCGGCCGTGTGCAGGGCGCCCATGTCGGACTTCATCAAGCCGGTGTTGTCCAGCACCAGCGCGACTGCGACCGAAACAACGCCGGCATTGGCCTCGGAGTATACGCTCAGCTTGGTCGAGCCGGGCATGCCAAGCATAATGCCGAGGAACGGATAGGAGTAGTCCGCTGAGACTTCGCAGCGATACGAATTGCCCGGGAGGGCTGTCAGTGCTCCCACGAGGCTTGGATCAGTGCCAAGATTGGCCGCAAAAGCTGCATTGGCAGCCTTCTGAATGTCTCCGAGCGAGCCCTTGGTCTTGACGTCGGCGAGAACTGCCGCGTCAGAGGCGGCCGCGATCTTGGAGCGCAGTTGCGAGGCCCGCGATTCATCGACAACTGCGCCGGTCAAATCCATGAGGGGGAGCAAGGCCATGCCAAAAATCATAGCCACTGCACCGCGCTCGTCCTTGCCGAAGCGTTTCGCTGTTCTTTAAAGGACGATTCACGGTCATTTCCTTCGACACAGATATAAGTCCACCTGATCTAGCAAACGGGTGTCGAGAAACCGTGAAAGCTACGATCAAACGTAATGGGCTGCGCGCATGGTCGGTTTAACCAAAGTCTCGCCGCCGGCACTGGCTCTATGGGCACCACATGGCGCGCCTACGCTTGACCGAACCAGCCCGCAAGGGCATTCAACAGACCCGCGCCATCCGGCCGGATGCCATGGACCAGGCTGTGCGACTGCTGCTGATCGATAACTACGACTCTTTCACATGGAACCTCGTGCAACTCGTGGGCGCGCAGAACGTGACTGTGGATGTGGTGCGCAACGACGCCATCAGCGCGGCGGATGCACTTGATCATCCGGCTGACGCGATCCTGCTATCCCCCGGCCCCTGCACCCCGAACGAGGCCGGCATCTGCCTTGATGTCGTCAAAGGTGCGGTGGGGCGCAAGCCGGTTTTCGGCGTCTGCCTCGGGCTGCAGGCAATCGGGCAAGCCTTTGGCGGCGATGTTGTCCGCGCCCCTGCCCCGATGCATGGCAAGGTCAGCGTGATCAGCCATCATGGCAGCGGATTGTTTCGCGGCATCAACCGGCCTTTCGAAGCCACGCGCTACCATTCGCTGGTGATCGACCGGAAAAGCTGCCCCGATGCGCTCACCATCGAGGCTGAAACGGATGACGGCTTGATCATGGCGGCGGCGCACCGGACTTGGCCGATCTGCGGCGTGCAGTTCCATCCTGAAAGCATCATGTCCGAACATGGTGCCACCATCATTCGCAATTTCCTTGACATCGCTGCCACTTGGCGCGACGCGAACCCGCCAGCCATCCGGGCTGAAGCCTTGCCAGACAGGTCCTGAGTTTCATGGATACGTTCAAGCCGTTCATTGCCAAGGTGGCAACCGGGGCCAGCCTAACAGCATCGGAAGCGCGCGATGCGTTCGACACCATTCTTTCGGGCGAAGTGACGCCAGCCCAGTCGGCCGGCTTCCTGATGGCGCTGCGCGTGCGCGGCGAGACCGTGGCTGAAATCAGCGGGGCCGTCAGTGCCCTGCGCTCGCGTGCCGTCCGCGTGTCCGCACCCGCTGATGCGATCGACATCGTCGGCACGGGCGGTGACAATTCGGGCTCCTACAACGTCTCGACCCTGGCCTCGATCATCGTGGCATCGTGCGGTGTGCCGGTCGCCAAGCATGGCAACCGCGCCGCCTCCTCGTTGTCCGGCACGGCAGACGTGCTTGGCGCGCTGGGCGTCAAGGTCGGCCTCGACCCTGCCGGTGTCGAGCGCTGCCTTGCCATGGCGGGCCTCGGCTTCATGTTCGCGCCCGCCCACCATGCCTCCATGCGCCATGTGGCTCCGGTGCGAGTCGAGCTTGGCACGCGCACGATCTTCAACCTCATCGGCCCGATGTCGAACCCGGCGGGAGTGACGCGGCAGCTGCTTGGCACCTTTGCCGAAAGCTGGCTGCTGCCGATGGTCGAGGTGTTGCAGGCACTCGGCAGCGAGCGGGTCTGGGCCGTCCACGGTTCTGACGGTCTCGACGAGATCACCACCACCGGCCCGACCCATGTGGTGGCGCTCGACAATGGCGTCATCCGCCGCTTCACCATTGCCCCGCAGGATGTCGGCCTCGCGCTCGCCCAACCCGGTGATCTGCGTGGCGGCAATGCCGAGACCAATGCCAAGGCCCTGATGGCTGTGCTGGATGGGGCGAGAACCGCATACCGGGACATTGCCGTCTTCAATGCCGGTGCATCGCTGGTGGTGGCTGGCGCTGCCGGAACGCTGACGGACGGCGTCGCCCGGGCCCAGTCAGCGCTTGACAGCGGGGCCGCCAAAGGCACGCTGGCGCGGCTGGTTGCAGCATCCAACGCCTGAACGCAGGAGCTTGTGGTGGCCGACATCCTCGCCCGCATCGAAACCTATAAGCGCATCGAGATCGCGGCAGCCAAGGCCCGGCTTCCGCTGGCGGATATCCGCGCCGCTGCCGAGGCGACTGCAACGCCGCGCGATTTCATCGGCGCGATCCGTGCGAAGCATGCTGCCGGGCAGTTCGCGCTGATTGGCGAGATCAAGAAGGCCAGCCCGTCCAAAGGCGTGATCCGCACCGATTTTGATCCTGCCTCGCTGGCATCAGCCTACCGCGATGGTGGCGCGGCCTGCCTGTCCGTGCTGACCGACGAACCATCCTTCCAGGGCAAACCCGCCTACCTCGCCGAAGCGCGCCTTGCCAGCGGCCTGCCCTGCCTGCGCAAGGACTTCATGTTCGAGCGATACCAGGTGTTCGAGGCCCGCGCCTGGGGTGCTGATTGCATCCTCGTCATCATGGCGAGCGTCAGCGACGCGGATGCGCAGGCACTGGTGGAGACGGCCCATGGGCTGGGCATGGCGGCCCTGATCGAAGTCCACGATGCGTCCGAACTGAGCCGTGCGCTGGCGCTGCCATCGCCGCTGATTGGCATCAACAACCGTGACCTGCGCAGCTTCCATGTCGATCTTGCCGTGACCGAGGCGTTGGCTCCTGCCATCGGCGAGGACCGCATCATCATCAGCGAAAGCGGGATCTTCCATCATCGCGATCTAGCCCGGCTCAAGACCAGCCGCGTGAACACCTTCCTCGTCGGCGAAAGCCTGATGCGGCAAGCCGATGTGGAAGCCGCGACCCGGGCCTTGCTGACCGGCGACGCCGCGGCTGGAGTTGCGGCATGAGCGGGTTGACCCACCTCGATGCCAAAGGCCAGGCTTACATGGTCGACATCGCCGACAAGGTCGTAACCTCCAGGCGCGCGATCGCCGAGGGGTGCGTGGTGATGGAGCCGGCCACACTTGGCCTGATCCGCGCCGGCGATGCCAAGAAGGGCGATGTGCTGGGCACCGCCCGCCTTGCCGGTATTATGGCGGCCAAGCGAACACACGAATTAATCCCGCTGTGCCATCCGCTGATGCTGTCGAAAGTGTCGCTCGAACTCACGCTAGACGACACCCTGCCCGGCGTGCGCGTAACCGCCGAGGTGCGCGTGGGTGGGCAGACCGGTGTCGAGATGGAAGCGTTGACCGCTGTCAGCGTGGCCTGCTTGACCATCTATGACATGGTCAAGGCTGTGGATCGCGGCATGCGCATCGAAGCCGTTCAGCTTCTTCACAAATCGGGCGGAAAATCCGGCGTCTACGAGCGCGAGCCTTCCGCACCATGAGCCTGATGGCACCGGACGAAGCACGCCGGCGCATCCTTGCAGCCGCCACGCGCGTCACCGGAAGCGAAGCTGTTCCGCTCTCGCAAGCCCGTGGCCGAACGCTGGCCAGCGATCTTGTGGCACTCAGGACGCATCCTCCCTTTGCCGCTTCCGCGATGGATGGCTACGCGGTCAGGGCCGGTGACCTCTCGATCGGCTATCCGTTGCGCGTCATCGGCGAGGCGGCGGCCGGGCACCCGTTCTCAGGCACGCTTGGCGCTGGTGAGGCGGTCCGCATCTTCACGGGCGCTATGGTGCCGAACGGGGCCGACACGATCCTGATCCAGGAGAATGCCACACGCGTCGATGAACACCACCTTGTGCCGACACAGACCGAGGCCAGAGGCCGTTTCGTACGCCTTGCGGGGCTCGACTTCGCGGAAGGCGACGTGCTGCTTCCCGCCGGCAGCGTGCTGGATGCCCGGCGTATCGGCCTTGCGGCCAGCATGGGTCATGCCTCCTTGCCGGTGCGCCAGCGCCCCCGCGTTGCCATCCTGTCCACCGGCGATGAACTGGCCTTGCCTGGCGCCGAACTTCGAAGCGGACAGATCGTCTCGTCCAACGCTTTCGCATTGGCCGCACAGGTGTCCGCTGCCGGAGCGGAGGCCATCGATCTTGGAATTGTGCCCGACACTGCTGGGGCGACGCGGAGTGCCATCGAACAGGCCAGCGACGTGGCCGACATCATCCTGACCAGCGGCGGCGCCTCGGTCGGCGATCATGATTTTGTCCAGGGCGCGCTGATAGCGGCCGGCTTTGCAATGGGGTTCTGGAAGGTCGCCGTCAGGCCCGGCAAGCCCCTGATGTTCGGCACGCGCGGCGAGGTCCAGTGCATCGGCCTGCCGGGCAACACCGTATCCTCACTTGTCTGCACGCTGCTCTTTGTTGTCCCGCTGATCGGCAAGCTGCTGGGCCGGCCGGGCCATGCCGACCCCGGGCGCGAGCCTGCCCTGCTTGGTCGGGACCTGCCCGCCAACGACCTGCGCGAAGAATACATGCGCGCCAGCCTCCACCGCACCGAAGCTGGACTGGTCGCGACACCGTTTGCAACGCAGGACAGCTCGATCCAGCGCCTGCTGGTCGAGGCCGAGGCCCTCCTCGTCCGCCCGGCCCATGCTCCCGCCGCCCGCGCCGGCGAGCCTTGCGAGATCATCCGTCTCTAACACCCGATGGCCAGGCCTTACGAATGATGTCGGCATGCCGGTCGAGATGGCAGGAAGGCGCTTGCGGAACACAGCGGGAACGTGTAGTGATGTTCACGTTACGTTTTAATCTAGGTAGCACCGTTCTTGTGCCCTTCCCCGTCCAGCAAGCTTGGCCCCATGGAGTTCCGATGCTGACCCGCAAGCAACATGAGCTTCTGCGCTTCATTCATGAACGTCTGCGCGAAGCCGGCGTGCCGCCCTCGTTCGACGAGATGAAAGATGCGCTTGATCTGAAGTCCAAATCCGGCATTCACCGGCTGATCATGGCGCTGGAGGAGCGTGGCTTCATCCGCCGCCTGCCCAACCGGGCGCGTGCACTGGAAGTGATCAAGCTGCCGGATGCGAGCATTACGCCTGCTGCACGGCAACGGTTCAATCCTTCGGTGGTCGAGGGTGGTCTCGGGCGCAGCCCGGCCCCGCGCGTGGCGGAGGATGAGGCGAGCCGCAATGTCGCCATACCCGTGATGGGGCGGATTGCGGCGGGCGTGCCGATCACTGCGTTGCAGAATCGCAGCCACACGATCTCGCTGCCACCCGACCTGCTTGGCTCCGGGGAGCATTACGCCCTCGAAGTGCAGGGCGACTCGATGATCGAAGCTGGCATTCTCGATGGTGATACGGTGGTGATCCGCAAGCAGGACACGGCCAATACCGGGGAGATCGTGGTAGCCCTGATCGATGACGAGGAAGCGACGCTGAAACGATTGCGCAAGCGCGGTACCTCGATCGCACTCGAAGCCGCAAACCCTGCCTACGAGACACGGGTGCTCGGGCCGGACAGGGTCAAGATCCAGGGCAAGCTGATCAGTCTTGTCCGGCGCTACTGAACGCGCGGGCCGAGTGTCGGATCGGGGGCAGTCTTTTGGGTCACGACCGGCCTGGAGGGCACTGTCGGAGGCTCAGGCCGTTGGTTTTCACGGCGGGACCTATGGCCTTGGTGCATCCGGGTTCCGGCTGGTTGGGGCCTTTAGGCCCTCGGCCTTGATGCTGATCGACATCGCGCCGTAGCGGTCGAGTGTGTGACTGTCGACCATCAGGGCCTTGCACACGCCATCCCAGCGCAGCGGCGTGACTAAAAGGCGGGCACGATGGTAGTCCTCACTGATGCCGGCCGGTGAGCGAGACCACGCGACGCTGTGGCCATCGGACAGCCGTATGCCGCAGTCAGACGCATCGCAGGTGGCTCCGGATGGCAAGCCTGCATGGTCGGGAGGCCGGTTATCGCCGTCGGCTTTCAGCCATTGGGCGAGAATGAAACCGCCCGGCCGTCCCTTGTGACCGCAAGGTTGCCATGGCTCGCCCGTGCTGCGACGCCATTGGCCTCCCGATCGATATAGATGTCTGGACGGGCCGGTTGCGCTGCCAGTGCCAGCCCGGCCAGAAGGGGAATTGCCCCCAGCCAGCGCAGCCAGGTGGTGAGCAAGGTGATGGTCAGCTGAGCCGCACAAAGACAGGCAAGGGCTGGCAGCCCGAAGGCTGGCACCACCTGTGTCGAGCCCCCAAGCCCCGCGACCATAGCCGAGACACGGAGCACCAGCTCAGTTGGCAGCCCCATGACCCGCCACGCGAGCGCGTCGCGCCCGAGCGGATACAGCAATGCTCCAATCACGGCGGCCGGCATCACGACCAGCGACACGAACGGCAACGCCCGCATGTTGCCGAGGATGCCGAACGGATTGTAGGTCTGGAATTGGAACGCGCTGAACGGGGCCGTTGTGATACCGGTCAGCAGCGATGTGATGAACATGCCGGCCAGCCCTAGTTTCACCGCCCGGACAAGGCGGGCCAAGAGCCCGGGTTCGACGCCATCCGGTCGCGCCCGGTGCCGGTGCCACTCGGCGTAGGCGACCAGGGCCGCCACCGCGCCAAACGACATCTGGAAGCTTGGACCCAGCATCGCGTCTGGCTCCGGCGCCAGCACAACCAGCGCGGCAAATGTGAGATCGTGCATGCTCAGCGCGGGCCGATCCACGAGAACACCCCCGAGCATGATAAGGATCATGATCAGCAAGCCTTCGGTCGCCACCTCCGACCCGGAAAAGATGCAGTAGCCGCTGGCCCCGAACATCGCCAGAAGCGCCGCGATCTTCTTCAGTAGCCAGCCCAGTGCCAGCATCGGCACAAGTGCCAGAAGGGCGCGGGCCAGCCAGAAGATCGAGCCGGCGGCGAGCACCATGTGGAGTCCCGAGATCGAGACGATGTGGTAGATCCCTGCCCCACGCAGGATTTCGTTGGTCTCCTCGCTGATCAGGCCGCACTTGCCGGTCACAAGCGCGGCAACCACAGCCCCGGCTTGCCCCCTCGATCAGACGCGCGATGCGCGCGGTCATGGCATTGCGCGCTTCGTTGATGGCCGCATTGACCCTGACGCAGAACGGTGCGGGCCATGGCGGCGATGCGCGTTCGATCGTGCCCAGCCCGGAGCCGACCGCGCCAATGCCGCGGAAGAAGGCGTCGCGGGCGAAGTCATAGCCCCCGGGGCGGGCGGGTTCGAGCGGCGGCATCAGCCTGATGGTCAGCGTGATGTGTTCGCCAGCCCAGACCGTACCCTGGCGCAGCGTGATCCGGACGCGGTGCGGCAACTGCGCGGCGTCCAGCGTGCCGAACGCTGTGACCAGATGCCGAAGCCAGATGTCACACAAAACCTGCCAGCGGGCCGCCAGGGAATGCGTGACGGAAAAATCGGCAGGCCCCACTTCCGAGCGGGCGCGCGCCGATGGCCGCGACCGTGGCTGTTTGTGCTGCTTACCTTCCATGGCACGGCATGCTAGAGCACCGCTTACCAAAGGTGGTCTCAAGCGAGACGGTCGTCGGGCGGGTGCCGCGCCGGGCTCGCGTCAGGTGCCGCTCCCTGTTTCGCCCCTCCCACCCTGCCAATTCTATCCTGCCGCTACTATCCTGCCGCTACTATCCTGCTGCCGTTTGCAAAGACCGCTCCATGACCAAGCCTGTCGTCACACGTTTCGCGCCCTCCCCGACCGGGTTCCTGCATATCGGTGGAGGCCGGACGGCGCTGTTCAACTGGCTCTATGCACGCCGTTTCGGCGGCAAGATGCTGCTGCGCATCGAGGATACCGACCGCGAGCGCTCCACCGAGGCTGCCATCGACGCCATCATCGATGGTCTGAGGTGGCTGGGTCTGGATTGGGATGGCGACCCGATCTTCCAGTTTGCACGGGCCTCCCGTCATGCCGAGGTGGCGCATGACCTGCTGGAGCGGGGTCGTGCCTATCGCTGCTTCGCGACACCGGCCGAACTCGACGAGATGCGGGAGAAGGCCCGCGCCGAGGGCCGCCCTATGAAGTATGACGGACGCTGGCGCGACCGCGACCCGGCGACGGCCCCTCCTGGCCTCAAGCCGGTGATCCGGCTGCGCGCGCCGCTCGATGGAGAGACAGTCGTCGACGACCAGGTTCAAGGCCGCGTGGTCTGGCAGAACAAGGACCTCGATGATCTGGTCCTGCTGCGCTCGGACGGCACACCGACCTACATGCTGGCGGTCGTGGTGGATGACCACGACATGGGCGTGACCCACATCATCCGGGGCGACGATCACCTGACCAATGCTGCGCGCCAGACCCAGATCTATCAGGCCATGGGCTGGGACGTGCCGGTCATGGCGCATATTCCGCTGATCCATGGCCCTGATGGTGCAAAGCTATCCAAGCGGCACGGCGCTCTTGGCGTCGATGCCTATCGCTCGCTTGGATACCTGCCGGCTGCCGTGCGCAACTATCTTGTGCGACTGGGCTGGGC
>JAPLOV010000069.1 GCA_026400565.1 Hyphomicrobiales bacterium
GCATCCGCCCGCTGGATGACGAGAGTGTGCTGTTGGGCCGTGCGCGCACTGCCGCCTTCATGGAGGTATTCCATGTGCCAGAGGGCTCAAACCCATATGAGCTTGAGATCGGGCTGGTCGATAGCCTGAAAAGCGGCGAGGTCCCGGTCTTTGCTTGCACAAGGCCGGAGAAGATCGGCCCATGGGGCGAACTTTTGACCACAGCAGCCATGGCGCGCGGCGCTGCGGGTGCGCTGATGGACGGCTGCGTCCGTGACATCAAGGCCATTCGAAAACTTGGTTTTCCTGTTTTTCAAGGCGGGATTGCACCGCTCGACTCGAAGGGGCGTGGCAAGATCATGGCAATTGATGTCCCGATCGAATGCGCAGGCGTGGCCTGCCGCAGCGGCGATCTGGTCTTTGGTGATGCTGATGGCGTGGTGATCATCCCGCAGGAGATTGAGACTGAGACGCTGCACCTTGCCTTCGAAAAGGTCACGGGGGAGAAAAACACGCTGGCGGACTTGCGTCGTGGCGACAAACTCGCGGATGTCTTCGCGCGCTACGGCATTCTCTGAGCTGCGCAGACAAACAAGGTGAGACGCCCTCCCGCAAGCGTGACCTGAAGGGGTTTGCCCAGTCTTGCCCCACGCGCACGCGGTGCAGACCGCGGCGGACCCCACGCGCTGATGACAACGGCTCGCGCCCGCCCTCGAAACCCGACCGGCAAACGCCCTCGGCCTTCACCAGCCCCTTCCACCCGCGCCGTGATCTGGCGCTGCGCTCCGCCTGAGGCTCCGCGCCGTGATCTGGCGCTGCCATTCGCGCAAACCCGCAGCCAACCCTCAGCCAACCCGCAGCCAATCCTCCGTGCGAACTCGGAGCTGAATGAACCTTCAGGCCATCATTCACGCTGCCCTGATGACCGGCGTCTCATCGAGCCTGGTCGTGTAGCGCGGCGACCTCATCTCGAACTTTGTGGCCCAGGCGCGTTGGTCGACGATGCCTGCAGATGCAGGAACGACAGTCCCCCGCCCGAAGCGGGCGTTGCAGGCGTCGAGCGCTGCCATGAGCGCTGCCGAGCGCTCGCGATCATAGCCACCGATCAGCGCACGCTGCGCGTTCGCCAGCGGAACAAGGTCGGTCGTGATCAGCCCGGCCTTGGCATATCGGTATCCGTCCTTCCATATCCGGCGGGCGGCGTCCTGCGCGGCGGAGGTCAGGACAAGCGTGTCGTTGGTCGCCTCCGGCAAACCGGCCGTCGTCGAGACTGACCGTGCCGTGCCGGGGTCGTGCGGGCTGGTATGGAAGAACACCGTGACGTGGTCCGTTACAAGCCCCTCGCGGCGGAGCTTCTCACCGAGCCTGGTCGCATGCGCCGCGATGGCCTGCAGCAGGGTGGGCAGGTCGGTGACGCGGGTGGCAAAGGAGCGCGTGACGGCGCAGCCTTTCCGGGTCGGGGTCATCTGCTCAAGGTCGAGGCAGGCATGGCCGTTGAGTTCGTGCACCAGCCGCTCGCCCACCACGGTCATCGCCTGGCGCACGCGGCGCGGATCGAGCGAGGCAACGTCAGCCACCGTCCTTGCGCCCAGCGCCATGAGCTTGCGGGCACCGGCCGCGCCGACGCCCCAGATTTCAGCAAGCTCGACCCGCGCCATCCAGGCGGCGCGAACGGAGGCGTCCGACAGGTCGCAGACGCCCGACAATCCAGGGTTCTTCTTGGCGATATGGTTGGCGAGCTTGGCCAGCGTCCTGGTCGGCCCGATGCCCACGCAGGTCGGGATGCCTGTCCAGCGCTGCACGGTCGAGCGCATGTCCCGGGCGAGGGAGCCGCGTTGATCCGGACGGACGTCCGAAAGGTCGAGGAAACTTTCGTCGATCGAATAGATCTCGATGCGCGGACTGAAGTCCCGGTAGACCGCGTTCACGCGGGCGCTCATGTCGCCGTAAAGCGCGTAGTTTGACGAGAACACGCGCACCCCTTCGCGGCGGCACAGGTCGCGGATCTGGAACATGGGCGCGCCCATCCTGATGCCGAGCGCCTTCGCCTCTGCGGTGCGGGCGACAGCGCAGCCGTCATTGTTGGACAGCACGATCACCGGCTGCCTGGCGAGCCGAGGATCAAACACGCGCTCGCAGGAGCAATAGAACGCGTTGCCGTCCGACAGGGCATAGGAGCGCTGGCCGGACATCTCAGCGCGCTTTTGTCAGGCGGATCTCGCAGCGGCGCCCGAGGCCGATCGTGTTGACGACGACGCCCCAGATTTCGACCTCCGCCGACGCCCCAGATTTCGACCTCCGCGTCCTCGCGCAGCACGAATTCCGGATACCGCGCATTGGCAAAGGACAATGTCACGCGCCCCTGCCGCTCGCGCCAGATCTTGAACGAGCGCTCGCCATCGATGTCGACCACGACGATGTCGCCGTTCAGGGGCCTCAGCGAGCGGTCGACGATGGCGAGATCGCCGTCGAACATGCGCGCCTCCGTCATCGAGTCGCCGGAGACGCGGACGATGAAGCTCGCAGGCCGGTTCCCGATCAGCAGCTTGCCCAGGTCGATCTCGCCCTCGGCATGATCGTCGGCGGGCGAGGGAAAACCGGCAGCTACCGGACGCGCCATGAGCGGCAGCCGGACGGGTGACGCAACGATGATCGAAAACTGCATGGCGGATGGCCCTGTTTCGTGCGCAATCGAATACGAACGAAGAGTGAACATCGCGACGACGCAACCGTCAAGGGACCTTGGTGCATGAAGGCTGGATTGGCTGGTTCGTTAATCCGTCGGATGGCACAGCATGCTTTCTTTCTCGACTGCTGGGATCCCGTTCATGCCGTTCAAACTTCGCGCCGCCGTCCGTCATCACATTCCGCGGCAGAAGTTCCGGATCACGAACTGGCGGGAGTATGAGGCCGGCCTTCGCAATCGCGGCAGCCTGACGGTCTGGTTTTCGAATGAAGCAATCGCAGCCTGGAAAGGACTGCCATCCGGCAAGCAGGGCGGCCAGCTGCGCTATTCCGAATTGGCGATCGAAACAGGCTTTGACTTTGCGGGTCGTGTTTCGCCTGGCATTGCGCCAATGTGAGGTTCTGATCAGTTCCATCATGCACAGGCTCGGGCTCGATCTTGCCGTGCCCGGTCATACGCCCTTGAGCCG
>JAPLOV010000007.1 GCA_026400565.1 Hyphomicrobiales bacterium
CGTGCGCGACCTTCTGTGCAACAGTGTCTTCAAGATCGATCCGTCGCGGATGCGGGTGATCACGCCCGATGTGGGCGGCGGCTTCGGCACCAAGATCTTCCTCTACAGCGAGTATCCGCTGGTGCTGGCGGCGGCAGAGAAGCTCAAGCGCCCGATCGCCTGGGTGGCCGAGCGCACGGAACACTTCCTGGCCGACACCCATGGCCGCGCCAACCTCGCGACCGCCACGATTGCGC
Organism: Hyphomicrobiales bacterium; assembly: GCA_026400565.1. Lineage (GTDB taxonomy): Bacteria > Pseudomonadota > Alphaproteobacteria > Rhizobiales > Beijerinckiaceae > Allobosea. The sequence continues at coordinate 237 of JAPLOV010000007.1, forward strand.
TGGATCCGAAGGGCAAGTTCCTTGGCCTCAGGGTCCAGCTTGATGCCGATATGGGCGCCATGCTGTCGCAGTACGGGCCGTTCATCCCCTGGGTCGGGACCACCATGACCTCGGGCTGTTATGACATTCCAGCGGTGCATGTGGTGTTCCGCGGCGTGCTGACGCACACAACCCCGGTCGATGCCTATCGTGGGGCCGGACGCCCCGAGGCGGCCTATCTGATCGAGCGCCTGGTTGACGAAATCGCCCTTAAGACGGGGCGCAAGCCCGAGGCGGTGCGCACGCAGAACTTCGTCAAGCCACGTCAGATGCCCTACAAGACCCAGACCGGACCGACCTATGATTCCGGCGAGTTTGAAGGGCACATGCGTCAGGCGATGCTGCGGGCCGACTGGGCCGGTTTCCCGGTGCGGGCGCGCAAGGCGGCCAAAGCCGGCAAGCTGCGCGGGATCGGCCTTGCCTGCTACATCGAGGCGTGCGGTGGCGGTGGCCCCGAGAGCGCCTGGGTCACCATCGAGGCGGATGGCTCGGCCACCGTCAAGATCGGCACGCAATCGAACGGGCAGGGCCACGAGACCGCCTATGCCCAGCTCGTCTCGCAGGAACTTGACCTGCCGCTCGACAAGATCAAGGTGCTGCAAGGCGACACCGACCAGATCGAGCATGGCTCCGGCACCGGCGGTTCGCGCTCGATTCCAGTGGGCGGGGCTGCTCTGGCGCATGCCTCGCGAACACTGGCCGACAACCTCAAGAAGCTCGCGGCGGATAAGCTGGAGACGGCAACATCCGACCTTGAGATCGCTGCCGGAAAGGTGATGATCACAGGCACCGACAAGGCGCTGAGCTTTGCCGAGATCGCGGCGCTGCCGGGCGCAACGGCAGCGATGCTGACCGTCAAGGACACCTGGAAGCCGCCGGAAGCGACCTATCCGAATGGAACCCATGTGGCGGAGGTGGAGATCGATACCGACACGGGCGCGACCCGCATCGTCAACTACTGCGTGGTCGATGATTTCGGCGATGTGCTCAATCCGCTGATGCTGGCCGGGCAGGTCCATGGCGGCGCGGTGCAGGGCATCGGCCAGGCGCTGATGGAAGAGGTGCGCTTCGACGCCGAAGGGCAGATGCTGACGGCGAGCTTTATGGATTATGCCATGCCGCGCGCGGCCGACGTGCCAAGCTTCTCGTTCGAGACGCGCAACGTGCGCTGCGTGACCAACGCGCTCGGTGTCAAGGGGGCTGGTGAAGCCGGGGCCATCGGGGCGTGTCCGGCGGTGATGAACGCGCTGGTCGATGCCCTGAAGCGGGCCGGCAAGCCGACCTGCATCGACATGCCGGCGACACCGGCCAAGCTGCGATTGGGTGAGGATATTTGCATAATTGCAAACTGAAATTTGCGTTTATGCTGACGATTCACGAAATTGCTAGTAGTACGCTGGTCGAAGCCGTGTGCTGTTCTATTTCCGCTAATGGAATGTTGAATGGTGTCTGGATCGGATCGTCCACCAGAGCCGGCATTCCCTTCGAGCCTGGAGCGCTGCATGTCTGGTCGTCTTGTCACCTTTGGTCGTCTTGCCCTTGTCGCCGCTGTTCTGTTTGGCGGGGCCACTGTTGCCCTTGCGCAGTCTGCCGCCATTCAGGCCCGCAAGGATATTCTCAAGACGTTCGGGCCTGCATCTCGCGCGCCCGGTCTGATGTTGCGCGGCGAACAGCCGTTTGATCTCGCAGCCGTGCAGGCGGCTCTCAAGGTTTTTGCGGAAGGCGCGCCAAAACTGCCGGCCCTGTTCCCGACCGATTCCCAGGCCGGTGACACCAAGGCTTTGCCGCTGATCTGGCAGGAAAAGGACAAGTTCAACGCGATCTTCACCAGGCTCGAAGCGGACTCCAAGGCAGCAATGACGTCGATCACCAATGAAGCCACCTTCAAGACCGAAATGCCGAAGGTCCTGGGCAATTGCGGCACCTGCCACACAGCGTACCGGGCCCGCTGAGCTAGCTGTTCGGGGGGGCGGTGATACACGGAGGTCCGGTGCCGAAGCTGGTGCGCGCGTGGGATTTGCCCACGCGCCTGTTCCATTGGGCGCTGGTTTTCTGCATCATCAGCGCCTGGGTTTCGTTCGAGTATGCGGGAAAACTTGGTGATCCGACGCTGCGGTGGCACCGCTGGAATGGCTATGCCATCCTCGTGCTGCTGGTGTTCCGCATCCTATGGGGTTTCGTCGGCGGCTCGACGTCCCGGTTTGAGGCTTTCATCTGCTGGCCATGGGCTGCGCTGGGTTATCTCAAGGACACCCTTGCTGGACGGCACAGGGCCTATCTCGGCCACAATCCCGCCGGGTCATGGATGATCGTGGCGCTGATTGCTGTCGTGATGGCGCAGGCTGTGCTTGGCCTGTTCACGCTCGAACACAACGAGGTCACAGCCGGGCCCTTGCAGAGGCTGATCCTTGACGATGAAGCGATGACCAAGCTGGTGCAGATCCTGCACGGGCGCGGGTTCTACATCATCCTGGGTCTGGTGGCGCTGCATGTGCTCGCCAATGTGCTCTACCAGCATCTGGCCAAGGACAAGCTGATCACCGCGATGGTGACCGGACGCAAGCCAGCGACTGCCTATGAAGACCAGCCTGAGGCCACGGGCGGTCACCCGCTGCTGGCGCTTGTCTGCCTGGTTACTGCCGTGGTGATGGTTTTCGGAACGATCACCCTGATGGGTGGCCGCATCCTCTGAATGCGCGATCGTCGCCGAGGTGACGCCCTGCACCGAGCCTGCGATCAGCCCTGCTTGGCCGGGGTGTGGACCACCAGTCCGTCGAGGCTGTCCTTCACCCTGATCTGGCAGGAGAGGCGCGAGGTCGGCTTCACGTCGAAGGCGAAATCGAGCATGTCCTCTTCCATCGGCTCGGCCTTGCCGACGGCGGCCGTCCAGTCCTCTGAGACATAGACATGGCAGGTTGCGCAGGCGCAGGCTCCGCCGCATTCGGCCTCGATGCCTGGAATGGCATTCTTGATCGCCGCTTCCATAACAGTCGAGCCGGTTTCGGCCTCAATGGTGCGGGCGGTGCCGCCAGCGTCAATGTAAGTGATCTTCGCCATCAGCCCTGATCCATCTGCCGGCAGGCCGCGCGGACCTGCTTCCCAACCATGAAAACGGGCGCGACTGCCTGTGCCATCGCGCCTTGCGTGAGCGTTGACCTAATACGGGATGGCCGGCTTGTGAAGCGGCTTGTCCTGGCCGTTTGTGGGCAAGCGCCGGCTTGCGGCCTCAGGCTGCTTTCAGCAAGGCACTGATGGCGGCGCGGGCCTGCTCAGCGGCTGTGCACAGCGCGCTCAGGTCTTGCTGCGCGGCAGGCTCCCGCGGCGAAGGCAGAACCGACAGCGCCTTCTCGACCTGTTCGGCCGCGTCGGCCACCTGCCAGGCCCCGATGGCGCGGGCTGCCCCCTTGAGCGTGTGGGCCGCGTCGCAACCCGCTTCTGTCCCAGCCTGCCGGATGGTGTCGAGGTGCCGGATGCACTGATCGGCGAAGAGAGCGAGCAACTCCTGTTCGAGTTCATGATCGCCGCCGCTCTGGCGTGCCAGATAGACCATGTCGATGGGCGAATGGCCGAACACCGGAGGGGCGGACGCGGTCATGACAATCTCTCTGGTCCCGATGTGGTTGCGAAGGCTGATGCTTGAGCGCGCCACGGCGAGTGTGCGGATTGCAGCCTGCGTCACCATACTCAGCCGGGATGGTAACCAAGCCGTTAACGACGTTTTGGAAAGAATCGGCCTCGGCGGTTCCAATATCCCCGGCAGTCATTTACCTTAAACATGGTAAACGCGTGGTCTCCCATGTCCGCGCGCGGTGGTGTGGCGTGAAAAAGGCGGAACTCATGTCCAAGACGAAGAAGGTGGTCGATCCCACCGAGGCAGCCCTTGCGGCCATCGAAGAGGCGCTCAAGCTCGACAATCTGACCTCTGGCACCGATTCCACCCAGGGTGCGTCCGCTGCAGCGCCTGACGGCGACGGTGCCAAAGGATCCACAAGAAAAGCCGCGTCGCGGCAGGCTGAGCCGGCTGATCCGCGCATGCCGTCGGTGATGAGCGCCGATCTGAGCCAGTTCGAACCGCAGCCGCTGCCACGGAGCGAGCCTGTGAGCGCGTCCCGCGCTGCCGCCATTGCGCCTGACGAGATCAAGCCGCTGCCGCCGCTGGCCCCGCCCGCTCCGGCCAACACGCAGGACGCCGGCAGCCGCGCTGCGATGGTACCACCATCGCTGGTCGCGCCCGATGCCAGCCGCGTTGCCAATGATGATGGCCGGACCATGAATGACCTGGTTCAGGCCTTCTCGGCGCGCCCTTCGCGCAAGCCCTATCTGTCGGCTGCGCTCGGCTCCCTGCTCTGGGCAGGCGGCATCGGCTTCATGCTGCTGGCGCAGCATGGTGATGCGGCTGCGGCCATGGCGGCTGTGTCGTCATTCAATGTCGGCCAATGGGCGATGCTGGCAGGCCTGCTGCTGCTTCCGATCTTGCTGATGTTCGCGCTGGCCGGCATTTACGTGCGGGTCGGCGAGATGCGGCTGGCCTCGCGGGCCATGACCAATGCTGCCATCCGCCTTGCGCAGCCCGAGACGGCGACGGCCGATGCCATGGTTTCGCTGTCGCAGGCGATCCGCCGCGAGGTTGCGGCGATGGGCGACGGCATCGAACGGGCCGTGGCCCGCGCCGGCGAACTGGAAACCATCGTGCGCTCCGAGATCTCGACGCTGGAGCGCGCCTATTCCGACAACGAGGTGCGCCTTCGTGTGCTGATCGATGAACTCGTCACCCAGCGCGAGGCCATCACAAGCAATTCCGAGCGGGTCAAGGTGTCGATCAGCGGCGCCCACGAGAACCTTGCGCGCGACCTCGAGAATGCCAGCCGATCGATCGCCGAGGCGGTCAACAGCGCTGGCGACCGTGTCACGGGCGCGCTCGGCAACAAGGGCGACGAGATCACCCACGCGCTTGGCCGGGCCGGCGACCGCATGGTCGACGAGATTGGCTCACGCGGGTCCGATCTGGTGGATCGCCTCCAGATCACCTCCAGCGAGGTGAACGAGCGGCTGTCGAAAGCCAGCGACACCGTCACGTCCGCCCTTGACCAGCGCTCTTTGGAAATCACCGAGCGTCTGGAGCAGGCAAGCGGCAGGATGGCGACCACGCTCAACGAGCAGTCCGCCGAAATGGCCGCGCGGCTCGAGGCGACCACGCAGAATGTCACCGAGCAACTCGATGCCCGCACCCAGGACATCACGGCCTCGCTCGAACGCACCGGTTCGGTTCTCACCGAAGGCTTGTCCGGCGGCGCGCGCGAAGTCACCCGCACCATCACCGAGACTGGCCGCACCGTGGCCGAGGCCATCGCGCTCAGGGCCGCCGAGGTCAACGAGGCGCTGGCCAGCACCGGCGAGAAACTGACCAGCGAGATCGCCATGCGGGGCGAGGATGTCGTCGCACGCTTCAACGAAAGCGGCGTGCAGCTTGCCACCCTGATCAGCGAGCGCGGCGGCTCCTTGAATGAGCAGATCGCGGAAACCAGCAACCGCATCCAAGAGACGCTCAGCGTCAACGGCAAGGCCGTCACCGATGAACTGGAGGTCCGCACTGCGACCCTTCGCGATGTTCTCACCAGCCAGACAGCCGAAGCCCGCAGCCTGTTTGCCATCGCGACCAGCGAGATGCAGCAGCAGCTGGCCACCGAGAGCGAAAGCTCCCGCAACCTTCTGGCCGGCACCGGCAAGGACATCGTCATGGCGCTGGCCATCCAGGGCGCGCGCGTCAACGAGGCGCTGGCCGCCAATGGCGCCTCGATCCTGCAGACGGTCGAGGCGCGTGGGCGCGATCTCGAAACCGCGATGGGCGGACGGCTGGTTGCGCTGGAAGACATCATCGTCAACCGCGGCGGCACGCTGGCGCAGAAACTGGCAACGGACTCGGCCCGCTTCACTGACGAAATGGGCCAGCGTCTCTTGCAGATCGAGACCATGCTGACCACCGAGGGTGAGCAGCTGATTGATCGCCTGACCCAGCGCACCGACGGGGCCGCTGTCACCCTTGCCGCGCGGACCAACGAGGCCGCTGCGGCGATGGAAGCCCAGATCAAGGCTTTCGAGGACCGTTCCGGTGCCAAGAGCGCCGAAATCGCAAACTCGCTCGACAGCCTGATCGCCCGCATCGACACCAATCTCGGCAACCGCGCCCAGGTTTTCAACGAGGCGCTGGTGGAGCGCACGATCGAGATTGCCCGCGTCCTGGCAGAGGGTGGCCGCGATGTGACCCAGGCGCTCGCAGCCAAGGCCGACGAGATCGGCGATGTCGTGACGTCCAAGAGCGAGGCGCTGACGCTGACCCTCTCGGCCAAGGCTGACGAGATCAACCAGACGCTGGGTGGCCGCGCGCTCGAAATCGCCGACACGCTGGACCAGCGCATCGGCCGCTTCGAGGAGCGGGTGGTCAACCGGCTCGACACCGTGTCCGGCACGCTGGACGAACGCAGCCGATTTATCGCCGAGACGCTGCAAGCCAAGTCCGATGGCATTTCAGCGACGCTGGGTGCCCGCGCGGAAGAATTGCGCCAGCTCTTCGATGTCGAAGGGCAGGGCGTCGTGAGCGCGCTGGGCGCACGGGGCGAGGCCATCGCAGCCGATGTGGCCGCCATCGGTCAGGCCGTTGTCTCGACCATCGAAAGCCGGGGCGCGTCGATTGTCGAAGGCCTGCGTGACCGGGGCAATGAGATCACCACTGCGCTGGCCCAATCGCAGGATCAGCTGCGCACCACGCTGGAGAGCGGCACCAGCAGTTCCGTCAGCACGCTGGTGGCCACCAACGAGCGCATCCGCAGCGAACTGGGCGGTGCACTGGAGCGGCTCGGCGAGGCCAACCGGCTGATGCAGCAGATCGTCGCCACAGCCAGCACCAACCTGAGCGGCGTCGAGAGCAGCCTGTCCGACCGTGTCAAGGAACTGGAGTTGATCCTCAGCGCCGTGTCCGATGAGACCGGGCGTGCCAGCATGCAGGTGGCGCAACAGGTCGACGCACTGAAGGGCGTGTCGAGCGGTGCGATCCGTGAGGCCACCGGCCTTGTGGGCCGCCTTGACGAACAGGGCCGTTCTCTGGCCGAATCCACGCGGACCAACATCCAGGCACTCGGCGAGGCCACCCTTAGGCTCGAAACGGTCGAAGCCCGCGTCGGCTCTGCCCTGACAGAGCGCAAGCAGGGTCTGGAAGAACTGCTTGAAGCAATCTCGGATCGCACCGGCGACGTCGAGTCGATCACCCGGTCGTTCACGGCGCTGGTCGAGGACTCGCTGAAGGCTGCCGAGCAGCGCGCCCGCCAGATCGGCGGCGTGCTGGCCGACAGTGCTGAAGCCACGACCCATGCCATCACCGAGCATTTTGAAACCGTGCGCACCAACACTGGTAAGGAGCGCGAGCGCACCGCGGCTGCCCTTCGCGCCGCCTATGAGGGCGTGGCTGGCGATCTTGGCAGCGGGCTTGCCAAGGCGACTGAGCAGTTCCAGCAGGCTGCAGTGGACCTGCGCGCCATGAATGCCGAGATCCAGCGCGAACTGGAAGCGACGCGGGCTGAACTGCGCCGGGGCGTGCTCGACATGCCGCGGGAGACGCAGGAAACCACGGCCGCCATGCGCCGCGTGGTGGGCGACCAGATCAAGGCCCTCAACGAGTTGTCCGACATCGTCACCCGTTCGGGCCGCTCGCTTGATGTCGCCGCACCCGAGCCCATCCGGGCCAGAAGCGTGGCCCGATCGCCCGAACCGGCCTTCGCGCCGGTGCCGCCACGCATGGCCGAAGTGCCGCGTGAGACGGCCATTGCCCGCGCCCCGGAACGTCCGGTGCCCGCCAGCCGCCCCGAACCTGCGCGCCCTGTCACCGATGCTGGGCCTGCCCCGCGCGGTGGCTGGCTCTCCGACCTGCTGAAAAGGGCCAGCCGCGACGAGCGGCCCCAGCCCAAGCCGAGCGTCCCGGCGCTGGAAAAGCTCGACTCGCTCTCGGTCGATATCGCCCGCATGATCGACCACGACGCGGCCGTCGAGCTGTGGGATCGCTACAAGCGCGGCGAACGCAACGTCTTCACGCGGCGGCTCTACACGCTTGAGGGCCAGCAGACCTTCGACGAGATCCGCCGCAAGTATCGCCGCGACGAGGAGTTCAAGGACACGGTCGACCGCTATTTGGAGGAGTTCGAGCGCCTGCTCGACGATGCCAGCAAGGGCGGACGCGATCAGGCCATCGCCAACGACTATCTCACGTCGGAAACCGGCAAGGTCTACACGATGCTGGCCCATGCGAGCGGCCGCTTCGAATAAGGCCAACCGGCACGGTTGCCGCGATGCAAGCCGCCCCTCGGGGCGGCTTTGCCTTGGACGTAAGTGGGGCAATCTCAGGAGCGGGGAGGCTCAGGCCCGTCCGCCCCAGCGCACGATTTCGCGCAGCACCTGGGACATGGCCTGATCGAGCGCCTGCGCGGCGGCGGGGCCGCTGATGCCGGCCACCGGAACGCGCGCGGAGAAGGCGCGGGCCGCACCGACCCGGCCCGTGCGGTCACTGACGAGGCGCACCGTAACCTCGACCACAGCCTGCGACGTGGCAGCCTCGATGCCGAAGCGGCGGATGTCGGCATTGAGCGCGATATCGGCCACAACACGATCGCCGGGGCGACCGACACGGCCCAGACGCGAGGCGTTTTCAAAGGTCTGGATCAGCCGGGTCTGGAAGAGGCGGGGCAGGCGGTCGGCCCATTGCGCATCGGGCAGATAAGACAAGGCACCGCCATCGCTGACGAGGATTCTGTCCGAATCGATCGCCTGCACCGTGGTCGGCTCGTTCACCACCATCTGGCTGCGCGACCCACCGGCCCTGCCGACATCACCGGGAGCGGTCAGATCGAACGTGGTGCGCTGAGGCTGGCTGTTGCAGGCGGCGAGCAGCCCTCCAAGCAGCAGGCAAGACACCACTGCGCGCATGGGGCGCAAAAAGAAACCCTGGCAGCGGGAGCGCGGATGCATCACGGAGTTCGTATCACGGGTTCGGGCATAGACGTTCGGGCATAGACGTTCGGCAGATGGCTCGGGCAGAGGGTTCGGGCAGAGGAATAGGGCAGAGGAATTGGGCAGAGGACAGGGCTCTGGAGCGGCACGACGCATGCCTCCCGCGAGCCATCAGAACCGGACCATAGGGCCAGTCGGCGGCAAGGTCACCTGCAAACAGGTGGCTGAATGTGGCTATCCGACGCTTGCCGGCATCACTCATCGGCGGCCGCTGTAGTCCGGAATGGCGGGGCGGTTGCCGAAGATCAGCTGCTGCGGATTGCGCTCGAAGCTGCGCAAGGTGCGGTTGAGGTCATTGAGGGTCTTGCGGCCATCATTGGCCAGCGCTTCGATGTCGCGCAGGCCGGGGCCGGTGAAGCGGTTGAAGCCCGTGGTGATCTCTGCCGTGCGCCGGTCGAGATTGTCGGCCAGCGCGCGGATGGAGCGGGCTGCTGCGCCGACATCGGCAAAGGCCCCCTGACCCTCGCCGCCGGCGGCAGAGCCGAGGAAGGCTTGTGCCCCCTTCAGCACGCCTTCCACCTGATCGGCGGCGCGGTTGAGCTTGTCGGTGATGCCCGCCACCGATTGCAGGGTCTTGGTGACATCGCCGGAGCCCGTGCCCAGCGCTGTGGCAAAACGGTCAATGTTCTCAAGCGTCCTGTTGATACGGGGCACATCGACCTGCCGGGTGATCTCGGAAAGATCCCGCGTGAAGCTTTCGAGCTGGGTGGCCAGCGGTCCGATGCGC
>JAPLOV010000237.1 GCA_026400565.1 Hyphomicrobiales bacterium
CGCTGATTGCGCGTCATCGCGCGCCCTTCGCCCAGGATCTCGGCCGCTTGCTCGGCAAGACCACCGGCGTGCTCTACCGGCGCGGCAACTTCCAGGGCTCGTTCGACGATGTCTTCACCGATGCGATGCTGGAAGTGCGCGATGCAGAGATATCGCTGTCGCCAGGCGTGCGCTGGGGTGCGAGCCTCCTGCCGGGACAGGACATCACCTTCGAGGATGTCACCAATGGCTGCGCCATGACCTACCCTGCCTGCTACCGCATGCAGATGACCGGCGCACGGCTGAAAGAGGTGATCGAGGATGTGGCCGACAACATCTTCAATCCCGATCCCTATTTCCAGGGCGGCGGCGACATGGTGCGGGTCGGCGGCATGGGCTTCACCATCGACCCCACGAAGGCGATCGGCAGCCGCATTTCCGGCATGACCCATCTCAAGACAGGCCAGCCCATCGACGCCTCGCGCAACTATACGGTCGCAGGCTGGGCCTCGATCAACGAGAACACGCAAGGCCCGCCGATCTGGGAGGTCGTCGAGCAGTTCATCACAGCCCGCAAGGTGATCGAGCCGCGCCCCCTCAATGCGGTCAAGGTGGTGGGCGTGTGATGGGCCAGCCGCTTCATTCCGCAGGGCTCCCGCCCGCAGGCCTAGCCCCGATCCAGTGCCACAGGAGGATGTGTGATGGCTGAACAGGACAAGACCTCACGCCGCGGCTTTCTTGCCGCTGCCGCCGCAGGCAGCGTACTCGCGGCCAGTGGTGCGCACGCGCAGGGTGCCGGCGCCCGGGCCGCCGACAAGGCGATCACCGAGTTGCCGGACTGGAGCAAGTATCTCGGTGACGGTGTCGCCGACCGTCCGTATGGCAAGCCTTCCAAATTCGAGGCCCACGTCGTGCGCCGCGATGTCGAGTGGCTCACCGCCAGCCGCCAGTCCTCAGTCAACTTCACGCCACTACATGAACTGGACGGCATCATCACGCCGTCGGGCCTGTGCTTCGAACGTCATCATGGCGGCATCGCAGAGATCGACCCGCGCCAATACCGGCTGATGATCAACGGGCTGGTGGACAAGGAACTGGTCTTCACCATCGAGGATCTGAAGCGCTTTCCGCGCATCAACCGGGTGCATTTCCTGGAATGCGCTGCCAATTCCGGCATGGAGTGGCGCGGCTCGCAGCTCAACGGCTGCCAGTTCACCCACGGCATGGTGCACAATGTGATGTACACCGGGGTGCCGCTCAAGCACTTGCTGAACGAGGCCGGGGTTCGCACCAATGCCAGGTGGGTGATGGCTGAGGGCGCGGATTCCTCGGGCATGAACCGCTCGATCCCGCTCGCCAAGGCCCTCGATGATTGCATCGTCGCCTTCCGGATGAACGGCGAGATGCTCAGGCCCGAGCAGGGCTACCCGGTGCGCCTCGTCGTGCCGGGCTGGGAAGGCAACATGTGGGTCAAGTGGCTACGCCGCCTCGAAGTGACCGACATGGCCCATCTCGCCCGCGAGGAAACCTCGAAATACACTGACCTGATGGCCGATGGCCGTTCGCGCCGCTTCACCTTCGTGATGGATTGCAAATCAGTGGTCACCAACCCTTCGCCGCAGGCACCCTTGTTGGCCAAGGGCCAGAATGTGCTCTCCGGTCTCGCCTGGTCAGGTCGGGGCACGATCCGCCGCGTGGACGTGACACTGGATGGCGGACGGAACTGGCGCGAGGCCCGCATCGATGGCCCGGTCCTCAACCAGTCGCTGACCCGCTTTTATGTCGATTTCGACTGGCAGGGACAGGAGATGATGATCCAGTCCCGCGCCCATGACTCGACAGGTTATGTGCAGCCCACCAAGGACGAACTGCGCAAGGTGCGCGGCGTCAACAACATCTACCATAACAACGGCATCCAGACTTGGCTGGTGCGCTCCAACGGGGAAACGGAAAATGTCGAGATCGCATGACCGTTCCGCGGAGTTGTCTGCCCATGAATCCATCCCAACGACCCTCATCCTGAGCCCGTCAAAGGATGAGCTCCGGAACGTGCCGCGTGTGCCCGCATTCTTTGACAGGCTCAGGATGAGGAGCATCGGTTGGATGGCCGCGGTTGCGCTCGGTCTGCTCCCGCTCGCTGCGGCGGCGCAGCAGCAGGCCGCAAGGCCTGCAACCACCGCCGCCGCCACCGCTGCGCCGAAGCCTTTCGGCCTTGGGCGGCCCGCGCTGGCCGAGGAGGTCAAGGCCTGGGACATCGACGTGCTGCCGGATGGGCGCGGCCTGCCGGTCGGCAAGGGCAACGCCAAGGACGGCGAGGCGCTCTACATCACCAATTGCGCGGCCTGCCATGGCGAGTTTGGCGAGGGCGTGGCGCGCTGGCCGGTGCTGTCGGGAGGGCTTGGCAGCCTGAAGAACGATCGGCCCGAGAAGACCATCGGCTCGTTCTGGCCTGCCACCAGCACGTTGTTCGACTACATCCGCCGGGCCATGCCGTACGGCAATGCCCAGTCGCTGACGCCAGACGAGATCTACGCCATCTCCGCCTACATCCTGCACATGAACGATGTCATCAAGGATCCGGAGAAGGAACTCAACCAGAGCAACTTCGCCCAGATCGAACTGCCCAATGCCAAGGGTTTTTACGACGATGACCGCGAGGTCACCGAAAAGCACTTCTGGAACCGCAAGGTCTGCATGAAGGACTGTGCCAAGGAGCCTGCCAAGGTCACGGGCCGTGCCATGGTGCTCGATGTCACGCCGGACAGCGCCAGCCGTCCGCGTGTGGAGTGAGCGCATGGCCGTTCGCCGCTTCATTGCTTCCGGGTTTATGGGCATCGCCTGCCAGATGGCTGGTTTCATGGCGTTGCCGGCCCATGCCGCCGACAAGGCTTTCGGCGAGTATCTGGCCGGCGAGTGCGTCACCTGCCACCTGCCGAGCGGCCGGCAGGTCGGCGGCATTCCGGCCATCGCCGGCATGCCCGAGATCTCGTTCATGGCGCTGATGGAATCCTATGCCCGCCGCGAGCGGGACAACCAGGTCATGCAGGCCGTCGCCGGCAAGTTCAACAGCGACGAACTCGCCGCGCTGGCCGCTTACTTCGCAAGCCTCAAGCCGGAATAGGGAGCCGTCATTTGGTCCCCGAGCCGGTTGAGCGTGCGGTTCCGGCTTCGAACACATCAAAAAGGCCCTTGAAAAGGCCGCAGGTCGCGTCACACTCGAACCATCAAGCAGGCACGCCATAGGCGTGGACACAACCGGAGGAAGACCATGTCACCCATGTCATCGCTCAATCGCCGTGCCCTGCTGACCGGACTGGGGGCAAGCGCCGGCGTGTTCGCCATCGGCAGCCCGGCGGTGATCGGCCAGGCCAAGCCCCGTGTCGTGGTCATCGGTGGCGGCGCAGGTGGCGGCACGGCCGCGCGCTACATCGCCAAGGACAGCGCCGGAGCGCTCAACGTGACGCTGGTCGAGCCCAGCCGGCAGTTTGTCACCTGCTTCCATTCCAATCTGGTGGTTGGCGGCTACAAGCAGATGGCCGACATCAGCCATTCCTACGAGAAGATGGCGGCGGCCAACGGCATCACCATGGCCCATGACATGGCCGCTCGCATCGACCGGGACCGCAAGGTTGTGATGCTCGCCGGCGGGCAGGCCCTGCCCTATGACCGTCTCGTCGTCTCGCCGGGCATTGACCTGCGCTATGACAGCGTGCCCGGCTGGGGCCGTGAGCACGAAACCGCCATGCCCCATGCCTGGAAGGCTGGCCCGCAGACCACGCTGCTGGTCAACCGCCTCAACGCTGTGCCCAATGGCGGGGTGATCGTGATGATCGCGCCGCCCAATCCTTATCGCTGCCCGCCCGGCCCCTATGAGCGCGTGTCCATGTTTGCCCACGTGCTGAAGAAGGCTGGCAAGGACCGCTGCAAGATTTTTATCATCGACCCGAAGGAGAACTTTTCCAAGCAGGCCCTGTTCCAGGAAGGTTGGGACAGGCACTATCCGGGCATGGTGGAGTGGCTCGGCCCCAAGATCCACGAGGGCGTCAAGTCGGTTGATCCCAAGACTGGCACGGTGGTCACCGGCTTCGAAACCTACAAGGATGCCGCGCTGGTCAATGTCATCCCGGCCCAGTTCGCCGGTGAAATCGTGCGCAGCGCCGGCCTCGCCAATGCCTCGGGCTACTGCCCGATTGATCCGGCCAGCATGCGCTCGACCATCGATGCCAACATCTTCATCGTGGGTGACGCGTCGATTGCCGGTGACATGCCGAAATCGGCCTTCTCGGCCAACAGCCAGGCCAAGGTCGCGGCCATGACCGTGCGCGGTGAACTCACCGGCTCGCGTGTCTTCCCGGCGCGCTACACCAACACCTGCTGGAGCCTCATCAACGACGACGACGCGATTAAGGTCGGCGGGCAGTTCGAGCCGCGTCCTGACAAGATCACCTCGACGGTTCCGTTCGTCTCGCAGTTGCGCGAGAGTGCCGACCTGCGCAAGCAGACCCAGGCCGAGAACATCGGCTGGTATGCCGGCATCGTTGCGGACATCTTCACATGATGCCATCGCGGCGGAGCGTCCTGGCCGGTGCGGGGGGGCTCCTTTTCGGCGGCCTCGCCGCGCCTGCCCCGGCCCTCGCGCGCCATCACCGGGTGATGCTTGGCGCATTCGAGGTCATCGTGGTCAGCGATGGGGGGCTGTCGCTGCCCATCGGCTTTGTCCTGCCCGAGACGCCGCGCGCCGAGACCGATGCCCTGTTTGCTGCCAATGGGCTGGACCCGGCGCGCCTGCAAAGCCAGGTCAACGTCATGCTGGTCAGGACGCCGAAGGACCTGATCCTGATCGATGCCGGCGGCGGCACGGATTTCATGGCCGGGCTCGGCCAGTTTCCAGACGCGTTGAAGGCGGCCGGCATCGAGGCGGACAAGGTCACGAAGGTGATCTTCACCCATGCCCATGCCGACCACCTGTGGGGCGTGATCGACGACTTCGACACCTCGCGCTATCCCGGCGCTCCCCACCTGATGAGCGCCGCAGAGCTGGATTACTGGCGTCAGCCTGACCTCGCTACGCGCCTGCCGGACGCCTTCCAGGCCATGGCTGCGGGGACCGCCCGCAGACTCAGGATGATCGACGACCTCCTCAAGCCCGCAAGGCCCGGTGACGAGATCGCGCCAGGGGTCAGCCTCGTCGATACGTCCGGCCACACGCCTGGCCATGTCTCGGTGCTGCTGACGAGCGGCTCGGAGCAACTGCTGATCGGCGGCGATGTGCTGACCCAGAGCCTCGTCTCCTTTGCCCGGCCGGACTGGCGCTGGGGCGCGGACATGGATGCGGCCAGGGCCGCTGCCTCGCGCCGCCGCACGCTTGACATGCTGGCCACCGACCGCATCGCGCTGCTGGGCACGCACCTGCCTTGGCCCGGCCTTGGCCGCGTCGAGCGCAAGGATGGCGCCTTCCGGTTCGTGGGCGCCTGACCACGCCGTCATCCCGGCCTTGAGCCGGGATCACCTTGTGCGCCGCGCAGCCTGCCGGCCATGGCGCGCAAAAACGAGCACAAGGCGCAATCTCCTTGAACCGGCGGGCCACGCTTGCTACCTGCGGGGCAACCTTGGCCCTTGATGCCGTTCCGGAGCACCGCACGTCCATGTCCCGCCAGTTCATCTACCACATGCGCGGCCTGTCCAAGACCTATCCGGGCGGCAAGCAGATCCTCAACAACATCCACCTGCAGTTCTATCCCGATGCCAAGATCGGCGTGCTCGGCGTCAACGGCGCGGGCAAGTCGACCCTGCTCAAGATCATGGCGGGTATGGACAAGGAGTGGACCGGCGAGGCCTGGGTGGCCGAGGGCGCGCGCGTCGGCTACCTGCCGCAGGAGCCGAAGCTGGACGAGACCAAGACCGTGCGCGAGAACGTCATGGAAGGGGTTGCCGCCCAGCAGGCCGTGCTCGACCGCTACAACGAGCTGGCCATGAACTACTCGGACGAGACCGCCGACGAGATGACCAGGCTGCAGGACGAGATCGAGGCCAAGGGCCTGTGGGATCTCGACAGCAAGGTCGA
>JAPLOV010000104.1 GCA_026400565.1 Hyphomicrobiales bacterium
TCTTCATCGGCTCGTGATAGAGCGGAATCCAGACGGCGGCATCGTGGACCTGGCGGATCACCTCGGCAAAGCCGCCTGAGCGGGTGGCATCATCGACGGCGGTGGAGGCCCGCACCAGCGCCTTGTCGGTGTCCTCGTTCTTCCAGTTCATGCGGTTCGGTGTGGGCGTGTTCTGCGAGCGGAAATAGAGGTTCAGCGCCTCACCAGCCGTGACATACGGGAAGCTCATGCCGAACATGTCGAATTCCTGCGTGGCCAGCTTGCCCCAGGCGACGGTGGCATCGAAGAGCTGCACGCGCATGTCGACGCCAACCTTGCGCAGGTCCCCCTGCACCGATTCCATCAGCTTCTGCCAAGTCGAGCCGGCAAAGCCATAGACCAGCGGAGAGAGCTTCGCGCCGTTCTTGGTGCGGAAGCCATCGGCACCCTTCACCCAGCCGGCCTGATCCAGCAGCTTGTTGGCTTCAGCCACGTTGGTCTTGAGCAGCTTGCCGTCATAGCTCTTGTCCCAGTCGCGGGCGAGCTGGCTGACATAGGAATAGGCTGGCTCGGTCTCGCCGAAGTTGATGTCCTTGGAGATCGATTCCTGATCGACCGCCATCACCAGCGCGCGCCGCACCAGTGGATCGTCAACGCCAGCCTTGTCGATCTTGAAGCCGATGAAATAGGTCCAGAAGGCTTCCTTGGTCTCGAGAACGCGCAGGTTGCGGTTGGCACGGATCTGCGCAAGGCCGGAATAGGGAATGTATTGCGTGATCTGGGACTGCCCGGTCATCACTGCGGCCAGACGCGTGGTCTCTTCCGGCACGATGCGCCAGATGATTTCCTCGATATGGGCCGGGCCGGTGTTCTCGGAGATCGGCGGGCCCCACTTGTAGGCTGCGTTGCGCTTGATGCGCATGTCGTTGCGCGGACGCCAGTCAGCCCAGCAATAGGGGCCTGTGCCGTTGACGCCCTTGACGCCGAAGTCGGCCCCCAGCGCCTCGACATTGGCCTTGTCGATGATGATGCCGAAGCTCTGCGCCAGCTGGTAGAGCAGCTCCGAATACGGGGCCTTCAGCCGGTATTCGACGGTGGTGTCGTCGATGGCGATGACATCGTCGACCGGGCCGGCGCGCCAGACCACAGGCGAGCGGGTGGCCGGGTCGATCCAGCGCTTGATCGAATAGACCACGTCCGCCGCCGTCATCTTCTTGCCGTCACAGAAGGTGACATCGTTGCGCAGCTTGAAGGTGTAGGTCTTGCCATCGGGCGAGACCGTCCAGCTCGTGGCAAGGCCCGGCCTGATGGTGTTCATGTCGAAATCGAGGGAAACCAGCGTGTCGCCGAGCATGAACAGCACCTCGGTGTCGGCCCGCGCGGTGGAGCGATGCGGGTCGTAGCGGTCGGAATCGACCTCGCGCACGATCGTGACGCTGCTCGGCGTCTGGGCCCCCGCCCCGGCGGGCAGGAAGGTGCTTGACGCGGCCAGAGCCGCCGCTGCGGCAAGCCGCGTGGTCCATCGGTTCGTCATCATGTCTTGTCTCCCCTTTTTGGTTGCTGACACTCGGAAACTCGGGCCGCCCGACGAAAACATCGACCGGCATTCGCATCGCTGGCATGACTGGCAAGACCCATGCCGCCCTCACAGTTTCCGCAGGCGCGGATCGAGCAGATCGCGCAGGGCATCGCCCAGGATGTTGGCGCACAACACGATCACGACGATGGCAAGGCTCGGGATGGTGGCGATGTGTGGCGCGATGAACAGTTCGTTCCGACCTGACGACGCCATCATGCCAAGCTCCGCCGCTGGAGGCTGCGCGCCAAGCCCGAGAAACGACAGGATCGCACCGAGCAGGATCGACTGGGCAAAGCGCAGCGTCAGATAGACGAACACCGACGAGATGCAGTTCAGTGCCAGATAGCGCCAGATCAGGGTATGGTCCGGCAGGCCGATCGAGCGGCCCGCTTCCATGAACGACCAGCGCCGCGATGATGGCCTGCAGGCCCGAGCCGATCACCGCCGCCAGCGCCAGCCCGAGCAGGATGGCCGGGATCGACAGGAGCACGTCATTGATGCGCATCAGCACGCCGTCGAGCCGGCGATAGAAGGCAGCGATGAAGCCGATCAGCATGCCGATCGCACCGCCGATGGCTGTCGCAGTGATGCCCACCATCAAGGTCGCGCGCGTGCCATAGAGCAGGCGCGAGAGCATGCAGCGCCCGAGACTGTCCGTGCCCAGAAGATAGGTCCAGGTGCCGCGCGCCTCCCAGACCGGCGGCAGCATGCGGCGGCGCGTGGTCAGATAAGGATCGTGCGGGGCAATCCAGGGCGCGAGCAGCGCCGCGAGCACGATGGCCAGCAGCACCAGCCCTGCCGTGAGCGCCAGCCGGTCGCGCGCCAGCCGGCGCAGCATGCCCGGACGCGGGCGGCGCTGCGAGACCTGCAAGGCAGGGGCCAGCGCGGTGTCGCTCATGCGGCCTTCACCCTTGGATCGAGCGCTGCATACATCAGGTCCACGGCAAGGTTGATGACGATGAAGCACAGCGCCAGCACGAGAATCGCGCCCTGCGCCAACGGCAGATCACGGGACAGGATCGCGCCGACGGCCATGCGGCCCACACCGGGCCATGAGAAGATCGTCTCGGTGACGACCGCTCCGCCGAGCAGGAAGCCGGCCTGAAGACCGATCAACGTCACCACCGGAATCAGTGCATTGCGCAGCACATGGCGCAGCACGACGGTACGCTCCTTGAGCCCCTTTGCGCGCGCGGTGCGGACATGGTCGGCATTCATCACCTCTAGCGCCGAGGTGCGCGTCATTCGCGCCACCGGGCCGATGAAGCTCAGACCAAGCGTAAGCGCCGGCAGGACGAGGCTCGCCAGCCCCTCCAGCGTCCAGATCGGACCCGAGCGCCCGAGGAAGGGAAAGAGTTGCCAGTGATAGCCCAGCCAGATCATCAGGATCAGGGCGAAGAAGAACACCGGTGTCGAGACGCCGATGACCGAGAAGGCGATCACGGCCCGATCAATCCAGCGACCCCGGTTCATGGCCGCGACCGCGCCGAGCGCGATGCCGGCGGGGATGGCCCAGATCAGGCAGGCGATGACCAGTTCCGCCGTGGGCCAGAGCGCCTGCGCCAGTTCGCTGGCCACCGCCGTGTTGTTGATCATCGAATAGCCGAGATCGCCTTGCAGCACGCGGCCGAGATAAAGCAGGAACTGCACCACCAACGGTCTGTCGAGCCCCAGATCACCCCTGATCTGATCGACCACATCCTGCGTTGCGGTGGGCCCGGCAATGACGCGGGCGACATCGCCCGGAACCAGTTGCAGCAAGAGGAAGCCGAGCAGAAGCACACCGAGCAGCACCGGCACCGACATGAGCATGCGCTGGGCAAGGTGCTTCAGCATGGCGCGCTCAATGCCATTGCCCCAGGCTGTCGTGCACAGGCTGGCCGCCGAGCAAGGTCAGATCGCAAGAGGTGTCGTCGCGCACCTCTTCGGGGCTGGCGCTGAACAGGTCGCGGGAGAACACGGCGATGTCGGCTGCCATGCCCGGCACCAGCGTGCCGCGATGGTGCTCGGCCTTGTTCACATAAGCCCCGAAGGCCGTGAAGGCCTGCAAAGCCTGCGTCATGGTCACGGCCTCGCTGCCGCCGATGACGGTGCCGCGCGAGGTCTTGCGGGTCAGCATCGTGTAGAAGTTCGGGAATGGATTGGCGTCGCAGACCGGCGCGTCGGATGAGGCGGCGGGCTGGAAGCCGCGCTCGATCCAGGTGCGCAGCGGGTAGCTCTCGGCGGATCGTGTCTCGCCAAGCACGGACACGTACAGATCGCCGAAATCATGGATGAAGACTGGCGGCGGCACCGGCTCGATGCCAGCCTTGCGCATGCGGCGCATCTGGTCATCGGAATTGAAGCCGCAATGCTCGATGCGGTGGCGGCGATCGGGATCGGGGTAGCGGGCCAGCGTCTTTTCCATGGCAACAAGCGTCTGGTCGATGGCCGCATCGCCGATGGCATGGACCGCCAGCTGATAGCCCCTGGCGTGATAGTCGAGCGTGAGCGCGTCCATCTCGCTGTCCTTGAGCAGGAAGAGCCCCTTGGTTTCGGGATCGCCGATGTAGGGCGCGAACATGGCTGCGGTCTTGCCACCGGCGGACCCGTCAGTGAAGATCTTGACCGGCCCCACTTTCAGATGCTCGTCGCCATAGCCTGTGACGAGTCCCTCGGCATGGCAGCGCTCGACAATGCCGCCGGGGCCACCCAGCAGGCACTGGTTGGTGCGGATCGGCATCCGGCCCAAGACGACGGCGCTGCGATAGGCGACGATCTCGGCATAGCCTGCGCGCATGCCGACCGCCGCATCCATGCAGCTGGTGATGCCGAAGCGGTTGCAATAGCGCGCCGCGCGCTCGATGGCGGCCACGAGCATCTCGTGGGTGGGTGCGGGCAACACCTTCTTGATCGGGTCACGGCCGGTTTCCGCCAGAAGGCCGGTCAGCCGGCCCTGCACCTGCTCGATGGCGCCGCCCTGCGGCACCGGCGTTGCGGTGTCGACCCCGGCCAGCTCGAGCGCCTTCGAATTGACGATGGAGATGTGGCCGCAGGCCCTGACCAGATAGACGGGATTGTTCGGCGCAACGGCATCAAGCTCGGACCGATCAGGATGGCGCTTCACGTCCAGCTCGAACTGGTCATAGCCGCGCGCCATAACCCACTCGCCCGGCTGAAGCGTATCCGCCTTGGCCTTGATCGCCGCCAGAAGCTCTTCGAGCGTGCGGGCGAAGCGCGGGCGCACATCGACATCCGCCATCATCAGGCCAAGCGGCAACAGGTGAAGGTGCGCTTCATAAAGTCCGGGCGTCGCGAGCCTGCCAGCCAGATCGATGATGCGCGTGTTCGGGCCGCGCAACCCGTCGATCTCGACAGACGAGCCGGTACCTTGCCGCCAGTCAGGATCGTGTCGGCCTTCGGCATCAGCATCGCTATTCCCCGTTCGTGCCGCCAGGCTCTTGCGGCCCAGCCGATGCAGCATCACACACCCGATCCCGGCGATACGCAAGTTGCGCCACGTGCATGCACCCCTGCATTGTCCGGACATCTTGCTCCGCCCGCCTGCCACGAGCAAGGCGGGTTTGCGGAGGCCCTTGCCAGCGCGGCACGGCCCTGCAATTCATGGGGAATGACTGTGCAAGCCAAGATTTCCCGGCAGGTGTCGGTGTGTCCGCATGATTGCCCATCGGCGTGTTCGCTCGATGTGGAGGTGCTGGACGGGCGCAGAATCGGGCGCGTGCGCGGCCACAAGGAGCAGAGCTACACCGACGGGGTGATCTGCGCCAAGGTGGCGCGCTACGCCGAGCGCATCCACCATCCCGACAGGGTGCTCTACCCGATGAAGCGCAGCGGGCCGAAGGGTTCGGGCCAGTTCAGCCGGATTCTGGCCGCCGAGGCGGCGCACGGCTCCGAAAGCGTATGGCCCTATTTTTATGCCGGCACGATGGGGCTGGTGATGCGCGATGGCATCCACCGGCTGCGCCATGCCAAGCGCTATTCCGGCCAGTATTCCACCATTTGCACCAACATGGCCTGGACAGGCTTCATTGCCGGCACCGGCAAGCTGGCGGGCGTGGACCCGCGCGAGATGGCGAAAGCCGGCTGTGTCGTGATCTGGGGCACGAACGCGGTGCACACGCAGGTCAATGTCATGCACCACGCCATCAAGGCGCGGAAGGAGAACGGCGCGAAGATCGTCGCGATCGACATCTACCGCAACGCCACCATCGAGCAAGCAGATCTCGGGCTGGTACTCAGGCCGGGCACCGATGGCGCGCTGGCCTGCGCGGTGATGCATGTGCTGTTCCGCGACGGGCTTGCGGACCGGGCGTATCTGGCCGCCTTCACCGATGCGCCGGCGGAGCTTGAAGTCCATGTGAAGAGCCGCGACCCGGCTTGGGCCAGCGCCATCACCGGCCTGACGGAAGCCGAGATCGAGGCGTTCGCGCATCTGGTCGGCAGCGTGAAGAACAGCTTCTTCCGGCTTGGCTATGGCTTTGCCCGGCAGCGCAACGGCGTCGTCAACATGCACGCGGCCCTGTGCATCCCGGCGGTTACCGGAGCCTGGCAGCACGAGGGCGGCGGCGCGTTCCACAACAACGGCGCGATCTATGGCTGGAACAAGTCGCTGATCGAGGGCACCGATGTGCTCGACCCCACGATGCGCAACCTCGACCAGTCGCAGATCGGGCGCGTTCTGACCGGCGATGCCGAAGCGCTGCGCCATGGCCCACCCGTCACGGCCCTGCTGATCCAGAACACCAACCCGGTTTCCGTCGCGCCAGAGCAGAGGCTGGTGAAAAAGGGCTTCGCACGCGAAGACCTGTTCACCTGCGTGCACGAGCAGTTCATGACCGAGACCGCACTGATGGCCGACATCGTGCTGCCGGCCACGATGTTCATGGAGCATGACGATCTTTATCAGGGCGGCGGGCACCAGCATGTGATGCTGGGCGCCAAGCTCGTCGACCCGCCGGGCGAGTGCCGCAGCAACCACGAGGTCATCACTGACCTTGCGGCGCGACTTGGCGCGCAACACCGCGGCTTCGGGATGTCGCCGCGTGCGATCATCGACTGGACCTTGCAGGCCTCAGGCCATGGCACGCTGGCTGAGCTGGAAGAGGCGCGCTGGCTCGACGTGCAGCCCTCATTCCGCAGCGCGCATTATGCCGATGGCTTTGCCTGGCCTGATGGCAAGTTCCGCTTCAAGCCGGACTGGCCGACCGTGCCCTACAAGCATGATGGCCCGATGGGACCGTGGCAGCAGATGCCGGCCCTGCCGGATCACTGGAAGGTGATCGAGGAGGCTGACGAGACCCATCCGTTCCGGCTCGCCACCAGCCCGGCGCGGAACTTCCTCAACTCGACCTTCACCGAGACGCCGACCTCGGATGCCCGCGAGGGCGGACCGCAATTGCTGATCCATCCGGACGATGCGGCTGGACTTGGCCTTGGCGAGGGCGCGCCGGTGATGATCGGCAACGGACGCGGGGAGGTCTTGCTCCGCGTACGGCTGTTCGGCGGCGTGCAGCGCAGCGTGGTGATTGCCGAGTCGATCCACCCGAACGCGGCCCATGCCACCGGCGAGGGCATCAATACCGTGACTGGAGCGGACGCGGTCGCGCCGTTTGGCGGCGCGGCCTTCCATGACAACAAGGTCTGGATAAAGCCGGCCTGAGGAGGTTTCAGGAGCTGGCGTTCTGCATGGCCAGCTTGAACTCGCGGCGGCGTGCCCCCGGAGGCCGTGGCTCGGCGCAGCTCAGATACATGTGGCCCATGGTGCTGAGGATCAGCGCGAGCATGGTCAGGTCCACCATGTCGAGCCGGCGGAACTGCAGGATGGCAAAGCTGAAGCCGATGCCGATCAGCGCGAACAGCAGGCCGAACTCGCGCATGCTCCGCTGGCCTTCCATCGCCCCGATGGCACGGACCATGTAGTCGCGGGCAAGATCGGAATTCCAGTCCTTCTCGGCATCGTGCGCATAGCGCTTCAGCAGACGGCCATAGGCTGCAACCGTGATGATACCGAACAGCAAGGTGATGGCAACGATGACCGGTCCACGCAGCAAAGCGGCTGCCACCACAGCCAGCACAGTGGCCACAATGGTCGCGGTCGCCACCTGCCTGAGGATGACGGGCATGGTCAGGCCCATGTCTTCCTGAAGGCGGCGCGCAAACCGGTTCGTCAGGGAAAGGCAGGCATCGTCGATTCGTGCAAACACCGGTGATACTCCCGCAAGCCAAGCCGGATCCGCCGTCATGCCCGGCAGGAACGCCGGCAAGAACCGATGATTAAGGCTTTCTTTACTATAGCCGGACGGCGGGACGGTTCAAGCACCGGTCGGGGTGCGGGCCACCTCGTCTGGCAACGCGGTTAACGGCATCCCATCCGTGTCAAATCACACGTGATCGACGGTGGTTGACTTGACGCCGGGGCGCACGTTTGCGACGGAACGTCGTCTCAACGAATTCGACAACAGGATGATGGAAATGCGGCTGATGACTTTTGCTCTCGCCGGTGCCCTGGCGCTGGCCCCGATGGCGGCGTTCGCTGCCGCTGGCCTGGCTCCCCTGCCCCAGCCGGACCCCAAGACCAAGAACATGTCGCGCTACCAGATCCAGCTCCGCGCCTTTAATGCCTGCCTGATCAGCCAGTCGCGCTTGCAGCAGACCACTCGCGAAGCCGTGCATTCGGCCTGCAACTGCTATGCCACCGCCACCGTCAAGGCGATGACCAATGCCGAGGTGCAGGCCTTCCGTGACACCAGCGTGTTCAACGACACGACGCGCGAAAGGGCGCTTGCCCAGATCGACCGCTGCAAGCTCGTCCGCCCTGTCTGATAAACTGGTCTGATTTACGGGTCTGGTTCACCGGTCTGATCAGCCAGCCTGCCGGATCGCGCTTGCGAGGGCGACCGGATACAGCGCATGCTCGGCGGCCAGTACACGCGCAGCGAGCATGGCGGCGTCATCACCTGGCAGGATCGGCACCCGTACCTGTTTGATGATTTCGCCGGCATCAAGCTCCGGCACGACCCAGTGCACCGTGCAGCCATGCTCGGTATCGCCCGCCGCCAGCGCGCGGGCATGGGTGTCGAGGCCGCGGTAAAGCGGCAGCAGCGACGGGTGGATGTTGACCATCCGCCCCTGCCAGCGACCGACAAAGCCTCCGGTCAGCACGCGCATGAAACCGGCGAGGGCGATGAACTCGGTGCCATGCGCCAGCAACACCGCGTCGAGCGCCTGCTCGAAGGCAGCGCGGTCCTTGGCGAAGGGCCGGTGATCGACTGCCGCGACCGGCACCCCGAGCGCTGCGGCGCGGGCGAGACCCGCGGCCTCCGGATTATTGGACAGCACAAGGCACGGGCGGGCGGGATAGGACGGGTTCCTGGCTGCCTCGAGCAGGGCCAGCATGTTCGAGCCGCTGCCGGATATCAGGATGGCCGTCCGCCTTTTCGTCACAGCGCCAGCCTGCCTTCAGTCATGACACGCTCGCCGCCTTCGTGATTGATGATCTCGCCGAAGCGGAAGGCCGCAGTCTGCATTGAATCCAGTGCCGCCATGACCGTGTCGGCGTCGGCAGCGTCAATGACAGCAATCATGCCGACGCCGCAGTTGAAGGTGCGCAGCATCTCGCGCTCAGCGATGCTGCCGGTCCGGGCAAGCCAGCCAAAGATCGGCGGAACCTCGACCGTGGCCAGATCGAGGCGGGCGCCAAGCCCGCCGGGCAGCACGCGCGGGATGTTGTCCGGAAAGCCCCCACCGGTGATGTGGGCCAGCGCCTTGATCGCGCCCGTGGTCCTGATGGCGTGGAGCAGCGCCTTCACGTAGATACGGGTCGGCGCCAGGAACGCGGCTTCCATGGCCAGACCGGGAGCGAACGGCGCTTCGTCAAGCCAGCCCAGCCCGGACATCGCCACCACCTTGCGGGCGAGAGAATAGCCGTTGGAATGCAGGCCCGTTGACGGCAGGCCGAGGATGATATCGCCAGCCTTCAGCCCCGGCTTCGGCAGCAGCATGCCACGCTCGGCAGCACCAACCGCGAAACCGGCAAGGTCATAATCGTCTTCGGCATACAGGCCCGGCATCTCGGCTGTCTCACCGCCGATGAGCGCGCAGCCGGCAAGGCGGCAGCCATCGGCGATGCCCCTGACGATGGCGATGCCGGTCTGGGGCGTGAGCTTGCCGGTGGCGAAATAGTCGAGGAAGAACAGCGGCTCGGCACCCTGGACCACGATGTCGTTGACGCACATCGCCACCAGATCGATGCCGATCGTGCTGTGCATGCCGGTTTCGATGGCAATCTTGACCTTGGTGCCGACACCGTCATTGGCGGCCACGAGGATCGGATCAACGAACCCGGCAGCCTTCAGGTCGAACAGGCCGCCGAAGCCGCCGATCTCGGAATCCGTGCCGGAGCGCCGCGTGGCCCGCACCAGCGGCTTGATGGCCTCGACCATGGCATTGCCGGCGTCGATATCCACACCCGCCTGTGCATAGGTCAGTCCGTTGGCATCAGGCTTTGACATTGGCTGGAAACCTTGTTCATTCAGGCGGGAAAGACCCTGAAGATCGATAGAAATCCTCGCATCGGCCTGCAAGTGCGAATGCTCTCGTCAGGCCAGATTTCGGTGGCTATCCTCATCACCCGCAACACGGGCTGGAAACGCGCAGCATGACCATCCCGAACCTCATCACCATCGGCAGGCTGTTGCTCGTGCCGGCCGTGATCATGATGATCGTGCAGCGCAACTGGCAGGCCGCCTTCGGGCTTTTCGTGCTGGCCGGCGTGTCCGACGCCATCGACGGCTTCATCGCCCGGCGCTTCGACCTGCGCAGCGAACTCGGCGCCTATCTCGACCCGATCGCAGACAAGGCACTGCTGGTTTCGATCTACATGGCGCTGGCCATTGTCGGCATCATCCCGGCCTGGGTCGCCATCCTCGTGGTCTCGCGCGACATCATGATCGTCTCTGGCGTGATCCTGTCCTGGCTTCTCGACAACCCGCTGGAGATGCGGCCCTTCCTGGTCAGCAAGCTCAACACCTTCGCCCAGATCGCGTTTGCGGCCGGCCTGCTGGCGGCCAAGGCCTTCGATGTCTCGCTGGGTTTCTGGTTCGAGTGGTCGATGTGGTCCATCGCGGCGTTGACGCTGGCCTCGGCGGCGGCCTATCTGGCCTTCTGGCTCCGGCACATGGCAGGTTGATCCGATGACATTGCAGAAGCAACTCGGGTTCTGGCTGGCGGCCTTCCTTGTCGTGGTGCTGCTGATCTACGTGTTGGCCGATGTGCTGCTGCCCTTCGTGGCGGGGCTGGCGCTGGCCTATCTGCTCGATCCGCTGGCCAGTCGGCTAGAGCGCATGGGCATGAGCCGACTGGTGGCTACCGTCGGCATCCTGTCGATGTTCGTTCTGCTGTTCGTGCTGGCGCTGGTGCTGCTGGCCCCTGTCCTCGTGCAGCAACTCGGCGCGTTCATGGCGCGGGTGCCGCAATACCTGACCCAGCTTCAGGCCATCATCAGCGAGCGGGGTGCACCTCTCCTGGAGCGGCTTGGCATGGGCTCGGTCGCCGGTGCAGGCCTTCAGGACGCGCAGAAGCTGTTCGGCGATTTCGCCGGGCAGGCAGCGGCCTGGGCCACGCGGGTTGGCACGTCGGCGCTCGCCGGCGGGCAGGCCATCGCAGGCATCATCTCGCTGCTGGTGATCACGCCGGTGGTGGCCTTCTACCTGCTGATCGACTGGAACCGGATGGTCAGCACGCTCGATGGCTGGTTGCCGCGCAGCCAGCGCGACACCATCCGCACACTTGCCAAGCAGATGGATGCGGCGATCGCCGGCTTCCTGCGCGGCCAGTCGATGGTCTGCCTGCTGCTCGGCAGCTACTATGCCGTCGGGCTCTGGGCCATGGGCCTCAACTTCGGGGTGCTGATCGGTCTTGTCTCGGGCTTTCTCAGCTTCATCCCGTACATCGGCTCGATCACAGGGCTCTTGCTGGCAGTCGGCGTTGCGACCGTGCAGTTCTGGCCGGACTGGACGATGCCGCTGATCGCTTTCGCGATCTTCGCCTCGGGCCAGTTCATTGAGGGCAATGTGCTCTCGCCCAAGCTGGTCGGCGAAGCGGTGGGGCTGCATCCTGTCTGGCTGATGTTCGCGCTGGTGGCCTTCGGGTCGATGTTCGGTTTCCTCGGCCTGCTGCTGGCGGTGCCGCTGGCAGCGATCATGGGCGTGCTCAGCCGCTTTGCGCTGGGCCAGTATCTCGCCAGCCCACTCTACAGCGGCAGGGCCGGCCGCAAGACAGCCGACACCGGGGGCGAGAATGGCTGACGGCTGGCCGGCATACCGCAGCGCGGGCCGCGCGAAGCCGTCGCAACTGGCGCTCGATCTGGCCGGCGAGCCGAGCTACGGGGCGGAGGATTTCCTGATCGGCCCGTCCAACGAGGATGCCTACACGCTGATCGAGAGCTGGCCTGGCTGGGCCGATGCGGCGCTGGTGCTGATCGGGCCGGAAGGCTCCGGCAAGACCCATCTGGCTGCCATCTGGGCCACCCGCTCGCATGCCTGGCGCGTGCCGGCAAGTGCCGTGACCGCGCAACGCGTGCCGGAACTCAGCTCCGGCGGGGCCCTGGTGATCGAGGACTGCGAACGCGGACCGCAAGACGAAGCGGCGCTGTTTCATCTCTTGAACCTGATGCGAGCCCGGGCGGGCGGTGTGATCCTGACCGCAAGGACCGCCCCCGATGCATGGGGCTTGCACACGCCGGACCTGATCTCGCGGCTGCGGCTTGCGCCATCAGTGCGCATCCAGCCGCCGGATGACGCCTTGCTCAAAGCCGTCCTGGTCAAGCTTTTTCTCGACAGGCAACTGATTGTCGACACTGGCGTCATCGACGCGGTGGCGCTGCGCATTTCGCGCTCTTTCGCCCAGGCACGGGCGGTGGTGCATGCCATCGACCGGGCTTCGCTGGAGCGCGGCCGCCGTGTCACGCGGGCGTTCGCCTCGGAATATGCCGACCAGCTTGCGGCAGCGGAGTGACAGGGGCCATGTCGTCAGACCGTCACACCCGTGTAGCAAACGGATCGGTACCTGCAAGAGAGCGCAGCAAGGGGCAGCACGTGAGCACCAAGGACGAGGCCGGCACGGTAGAGGCCAGCAAGCTGAACCCGGCGAAGGAAACCGTCCTCCAGCCGCCCGCTCCTCCTGCCGATAACAAGCCGGCTAAGTCAGCATCCAGGCCGGTATGGTCGGGCGACCCCAAGCGTTTCATGAACCGGGAACTGTCCTGGCTCCAGTTCAACCGCCGGGTGATGGAGGAAGCCTCCAACCGCAACCATCCCCTGCTGGAGCAACTGCGGTTCCTGTCGATTTCGGCGAGCAACCTCGACGAGTTCTTCATGGTGCGTGTCTCCGGCCTGATCGAACAGCTCAAGGCCGGCATCACGACGCCGAGCGAGGACGGGCTGAGCCCTGCCGAGCAACTCGAAAAGCTGGCCGACGCGGTGGCGTCACTGACAGGTGACCAGCAGCAGCGCTGGAGCGAACTGAGGCGCGATCTGGCCGATGCCGGGATCATCATCCTCGAGCCCAATGGCGTGACCCGGCAAGACATGATGTGGCTGGAAGACCATTTCATGAACTACATCTTCCCGGTCCTGACGCCGCTTGCCATCGATCCGGCCCATCCGTTCCCGTTCATCCCCAACCTCGGTTTCACGATTGCGCTCGAACTGGCGCGGGCCAGCGACGGACGCGATCTAAAGGCGCTGATCCGGATCCCGTCGCGGTTCGACCGGTTCATCGAGTTGCCCGACGTGGCGCGTAGCGGCACCAACCGCTTCATCACGCTCGAACAGTCGATCGAGCTGTTCGTGGGCAAGCTGTTTCCGGGCTACCAGGTGCGCGGCCAGGGCTCGTTCCGCGTGGTGCGCGATACCGACCTCGACATCGAGGAGGAGGCGGAGGACCTCGTCCGCATGTTCGAGAACATGATCAAGCAGCGCCGGCGCGGCGTGGTCATCCGGCTTGAGGTCGAGGCCTCGATGCCCGAACGGCTGCGCTCCATGATCGTCCGTGAACTCAAGGTCGAGCCGCCTGAAGTGGTGGCCATCAAGGGCATGGTCGGCCTCAACGACTTGTCGCAACTGGTCGGCGTCGACCGCCCTGCCCTCAAGTTTAAGCGCTACGAGGCGCGCTTTCCGGAGCGCATCCGCGACCATGGCGGTGATTGCTTCGCCGCGATCCGCCGCAAGGACATCGTGGTGCACCACCCGTACGAATCATTCGACGTGGTGGTGCAGTATCTCCAGCAGGCCGCGCGCGATCCCAACGTGGTGGCGATCAAGCAGACGCTTTACCGCACCTCATCGGACTCACCTATCGTCAAGGCGTTGGCGGAAGCGGCGGAGGCCGGCAAGTCCGTGACGGCACTGGTCGAGCTGAAGGCGCGCTTCGACGAGGAGGCCAACATCCGCTGGGCGCGCGACCTTGAACGCGCGGGGGTGCAGGTCGTCTATGGCTTTCTGGAGCTCAAGACCCACGCCAAGCTGTCGCTGGTGGTCCGGCGCGAGGGCGCGCAACTCGTCACCTATTGCCATGTCGGCACCGGCAATTACCATCCAATCACGGCAAGGGTCTACACGGACGTCTCGTTCTTCACCGCCGATCCGGTGATCGGTCGTGACGTGGCCCGCATCTTCAACTTCATCTCCGGCTACGCCGAGCCGCAGGAACTTGAGGTCATGGCTGTCTCGCCGATGACCGCGAAAAAGCGCCTTCTGACCCATATCCACGAGGAAATCGCCCACGCGAAGGCCGGGCGGCCGGCCGCGATCTGGGGCAAGTGCAACAGCCTCGTCGACCCCGTGATCATCGACGCGCTGTATGAGGCCAGTTGCGCCGGGGTGCAGATCGATTTCATCGTGCGCGGCATCTGCTGCCTTCGACCCGGTATCGAGGGGATGTCGCAGAACATCCGCGTCAAGTCGATCGTTGGGCGTTTTCTGGAGCATGGCCGCATCTATGCGTTCGGCAACGGGCACGGACTGCCCCATGCCAAGGCCCACCTTTACATCTCCTCCGCCGACCTGATGCCACGGAACCTTGACCGGCGCGTCGAGACGCTTATGCCGATCATGAACCCGACGGTGCACCAGCAGATCCTCGACCAGATCCTGATGGCCAATCTTCTCTGATGGCTCTTCGCAACGCATTGTCCCGGCGAAAGGCGAGGCTCCTTTCAACGCGCACAAATACTTCATGACAAACCCAAGTCTGTCCGGCCGTGGTAAATCGCTTGCACTTTCCAGTCCGCTTATCCTCGCCCGTCGTGGCGGCTGAATCCCAGAGTCTCGCGGCCCATGGCCGCCTCTCCCTCGGTGCTCCGGTTGCGATTGTCGATATCGGTTCGAACTCCGTTCGCCTCGTCGTCTATGAACATCTGTCGCGGTCACCGACCCCCATCTTCAACGAGAAGGAGATGGCCGGGCTTGGGCGGGCCGTTGCCTCAAGCGGCGAGTTGGCCATCGACGCCGTCGAGAAGGCCCTGAAGGCGCTGCAGCGGTTCCGCATTCTGTGGGAGGCCATGGACGTGCGCGACGTGCGGGTCATCGCCACGGCGGCAGCGCGCTATGCGCGCAACGGGCCGGCCTTCATCGAGCAGGCAGAAGCGATCTGCGGGCGGCCCATCGAGTTGATCTCTGGCGACCGGGAAGCCAATCTCTCCGCACTGGGCGTGATCTCGGGGTTTGCCGCGCCGGACGGCATCGTGGGCGACCTTGGTGGCGGCTCGCTGGAACTCGTCAGCGTCTCCGGAACATCCGTCGGCAGCGGCGTCAGCGTGCCACTCGGCGGCCTTGCCCTGCTTGACCGTTCGGGCGGATCGCTCAAGGCCGCCGAGAAGATCGTGCGCTACGAACTTGACAGCCTGCCACAGGTCGAGGCGATGAAAGGCCGGAACTTCTATGCGGTGGGCGGCACCTGGCGCGCGCTCGCCAAGCTGCACCAGCGGCAGGCCAATTATCCGCTCAGCGTGATGCACGCCTACACGGTGCCGGCCCGCGATGTGGCCGATTTCGCGCGCATGGTCGAGCGGGTGGATGCCGACATCCTCGACCAGATCGAGGCGGTGTCGTCAGCCCGCCGCCCGCTGCTCGCCTATGGCGCGCTGGTCCTCGACCACCTGATCAAGCGCGGCAGGCCCAAGGTCGTGGTGGTCTCGGCGCAGGGCGTGCGCGAGGGTCTGCTGCACGAACAGCTTGACCCGGCGGAGCGGGCGCTTGATCCGCTGCTGTGCGCTGCCGAGGACTACAACACGCTGCGCTCGCGCGATCCGGCCCATGCCGGCGATCTGATCAGCTTTGTCGATGCCTTCTTCGGCAGCGCCGGCATCGACGAGAGCCCGGAGGAGCGACGCCTGCGCCATGCGGCATGCCTTCTGGCCGATATCGGCTGGCGGGCCCACCCCGATTATCGCGGCGAGCAGAGCCTCAACGTGATTGCGCACGCGGCGTTCATCGGGCTCGATCATCCGGGCCGGGCCTACCTGTCGATGGCCGTGTTCTATCGCTATGCAGGCCTGAAGGAGGACGGGATTTCGTTGCGCCTGCGCGAGTTGACCGGCCCTCGCCTGCTCGACCGCGCCCGCATCCTCGGCGGCGTGATGCGGGTCGCCTTCCTGCTGTCTGCCGCGATGAACGGCATCCTGCCGCGCATGGCGCTGGGGGCCTCCGAAAAGAAGGTGGTCCTGACGGTGCCGCGCGCCCTGAATTCTCTCGCCAGCGACCGCGTGACCAACCGGCTCAAGCAACTCGCCAAGCTGCTCGGCAAGGACGCCAGCATCGCCTGGCGCGACTGACCGCGATCCACGAGCCCAAGAGCCCAAGACGCCACGTCAGCCGAGCGGTTCGACGTCGACCTTCACATCGATGGATTGGCCGCCTGAGCCGATGATCACGCCATCGAGCGGCGACACATCGGCATAATCACGCCCGCGTGCCACGATGACATGGTCATTGCCGGCGAGCATGTCGTTTGTCGGGTCGAGCCCGACCCAGCCCAGCGCCTGCCCGCACCAGACCGAAACCCAGGCATGGCTGGCATCGGCACCCTCAAGCCGCTTCTGTCCGGGCGGGGGAATGGTCCGCAGATAGCCGCTGACATAGGCTGCCGGCAGGCCCAGGCCGCGCAGGCCGGCGATCATCACATGCGCGAAATCCTGGCAGACGCCGCGCCGGTTCTCCAGCGCCTGCGAGAGGGGCGTCGAGACGACGGTGGCCTTGGGGTCGTAGACGAAATCATGATGGATGCGGCCCATCAGGTCACGTGCACCGACCAGCATCGAGCGGCCCGGCGGGAAACTCTTCGCCGCGTAGGCGATGGCGCCGGCGTCGAGCGGCACAAGACGGCTCTGGTAGAGGTAATGCACTGATGATTCCGGCTCAAGCCCGGCCCCGGCAGCCGCCTCTTCGCGCACCGCCTCCCATGAGGGCGACAGATCAAGGCCGGCAAGCGCCGGATGGATGACCTCGACACGGGAGGTGACCGAGACCGTGAGCGCCCGGTGCGGCTGGTCGATGGTCAGCGTGGCGACCCTGTTGCCGAAGAAGCAGATGCCCTCGCGGCTCTCGGACGGGCGCGGCGTCACCACCAGTTGCCGCGACAGCACGCGCTGGCCCGGTTCCTCGCGCGGGAACATGCGCAGCACGCAGCGCGCGAAGGGCACAGCCGTGTTGTAGCTGTAGGTGGTGATGTGGCGGATGTTGTAGAGCACGTGGCTTCACGCCTTCCCGACGGTGGCATCAGCCCCGGTTTGCAGGAAATAGCGGTTTGCGACGGCTTCCGACAGCCCCATCAGGCGTTGCTCGACAGACAGCACATAGGCCTTGTCGACCTGATCGGTGCGGGCTGTGGCGACATCCGCCGACAATTTCAGCGAGATGCGCCGGGGCGCTTCCATCAGCCCGTCCTCGCGGACCGTGGGTAATGCCGCGACCTCGGCATCGATCCGGGCGATCTGGAAGGCGACGGAGCGCGGGTTGTATTCGTCGAACAGCACCATGTCGATCACCGGGTGGAAGGCGACGCCGACGAGATAGCGCGAGCGATAGGTGATTTGCGAATCGATCAGGTCGAGCAGAACGTCGAGGCATTCAGGTGTTGCATTCTGCTCACCGAACTGGCGGGCAAAGCGGCAGGTGGTGACGGCACGCTCGACTCGCCGGCCGATTTCGAGGAAGCGCCAGCCTGCGCCGCGGTTCATGTTCTCCTCGGCCAGACCGGCGAAGGCAGCCAGCGCCCTGAGCGCACGGTCGGCCGTCTCATAGCCCTCGCCTTCGGTGGGCAACTGCTCGGTGTCGCGTTCGAGCCGCCTCGTCAGGTCGTCGATCAGCCGCGAGGCATCGACCGACAGCCGCTCGCGTGTGACCGAGGCCGTGCGCCTGACCTCACGGATGCACGCCGCCGCCGAGCCATAATGGTCTGCTCCATGCAGGGCGGTGAATGCCTGCCGGAGCAGCGGGGTACGGGCACCGGGCGCTGCGCCCCAGGCGACGAGCAAGCCGGACAGCCGCTTGATCGCATCCTGCTGGCCGGGCATGCGGGTGTCCGTCTCGATCATGCGGCCCAGCAGGGTTCGGGTCAGGCGGAGCACGCCCTCGGCACGCTCCAGATAGCGCCCCAGCCAGAACAGGTTGTCGGAGACGCGGCTGGGCAGGTTGCCGACCACGCGGCGGATCTGGATCTGGTCCGGCGGGGGCAGCAAGGTGATCTGCTCGACCGGCTTTTGCGATAGGACCCAGACATCGGCGGAGCGTGCTCCTTCGCGCATGGTGACGGCGCGGGCATCGAGCCGGTCCGAGGTGCGGCAGAAGCCGCCGGGCATCACGCGCCAGCCATCAGGCGTGGCCGTGGCATAGACGCGCAAGGCGAAGGGACGCGCCTGAAGTGAGCCGCGCGCATCCAGCACGGGCATGGTGGAAATCTTGACCACCTCCTGCCCGACGAAATCGATCCCGCGCGCCTCGATGGCGTGCACGAGATCCTTGCGCGCAGCCGCATCCAGTTCGGACACCAGCAGCGGCTCGCCATTGCTCGACCCGCGCAGATCGGCGCGGAAGGCCGAGGCGATGGCCATCTCTCCCAGCCGGTCGAGCACGGTGGCGCGCTCGCGCGGCTGGCCGCACCACCAGGTCGCGACATTGGGCAGGCGCAGATCCTCACCCAGGATGGTCTGGCACAGTGTGGGCAGGAAGCTCATCAGCGCGCGCGATTCGACAACACCGGACCCCGGCCCGTTGGCGACGACCACATTCTCGGCGCGGATGGCCTGGAGCATGCCCGCCACCCCAAGGCGCGAGGCGACGTTGAGTTCGAGCGGATCGGCGAAATCGCCATCGATCCGGCGCCAGATCACGTCGGCGCGCTTCAACCCGGCAATGGTGCGCACATGCACCATGTCGTTGCGCATCACCAGATCATTGCCCTCTACCAGCAAAAAGCCGAGATAACGGGCCAGATAAGCCTGCTCGAAGTAGGTTTCGCTGAGCGGCCCGGGCGTCAGCAGGCAGATGCGCGGATCGGCCCGCTTGGCACCGGAGACGATGCCGGCGCGGAAGCCCTGGAAGAAGCTGGCCAGCCGCTCGACATTCATCGAGCGATAAAGGTCCGGGAAGGCGCGTGCCATCGCAAGCCTGTTTTCCAGCGCATAACCAGCACCGGACGGCGCCTGCGTGCGGTCGCCCAGCACCCACCAGTTGCCGTCGGGGCCGCGCCCCAGATCGCAGGCATAGAGCTGGAGATGCTGGCCGCCGGGCACCGCGGCACCTTTGAGCGGGCGCAGGAAATCCGGGCTTCCAGCCACGGCGGCTGCCGGCAGGGCTCCTTCGGCAACCAGCCGCGCCGGGCCGTAGAGGTCACGCAGCACCGCTTCGAGCAGGGAAGCGCGCTGGATCACACCGGCCTCGATGGTACGCCACTCATCTTCCGCGATGGGCAGCGGCAGATGACTCATCGGCCACGAGCGCTCGCCGGACAGCATGTCGTCGAGCGCCGATTCAGCCCGTACGCGATACGAGACTCCGGCATCGCTGAGATGGCGGTTGGCCAGCGCCAGCCGACGGGCCAACTCATCCGGGCCATAGTTGGTCCACTCGTCGAGCAGGTTCTCCCACTGGGGGCGGACATGCCCGTCAGCATCCATCAACTCGTCGTGGACGCCAGTCAAAGGCTGATAGCTGCCCAGCAGGGCGCGGCGGCGTTCTGCCTTGCTACGCTGCGACTCGGCCTGACGGGACATGGGCATCGCGGATCAGACCCCGACCGGGCGGCGCAGATCAAGCGTCAAGGGAAACTCGCCGTTGATCTCCACAGGCGGCATCGGGATCGGGCCGGGCGTGTGGCCCATGGCCTCGAACCGCGCCAGCCGGCGCGCCTCCGCCTCGTAGGAATTGACGGGAAGCGTGTCGTAGCTGCGGCCTCCGGGATGGGCCACGTGGTAGACGCAGCCGCCGATGGAGCGGCCGGCCCAGGTGTCGATGATGTCGAAGGTCAGCGGCGCATGCACCGGGATCACCGGGTGCAGGCCAGCCGAAGGTTGCCACGCCTTGTAGCGCACGCCGGCGACGTGCTCCCCGCCCCTGATGTCGACCAGCGGCACGCGCCGACCATTGCAGGTGACCAGATGACGGCCGGGGACCAGCCCCTTGGCCTTGACCTGAAGCCGCTCGACCGAACTGTCGACATAGCGCACCGTGCCGCCGATCGCGCCGGTCTCGCCCATAACATGCCATGGCTCCAACGCCTGCCGGATTTCCAGCGTCACGCCGCCATGCTCGACCTGCCCGTAGAACGGAAAGCGGAACTCGGACTGCGCCTGGAACCAGACCGGATCGAACGCATAGCCCGCGCCGGCGAGGTCAGCCAGCACATCGCGGAAGTCGGAATTAACGAAGGCCGGCAGCATGAAGCGGTCATGCAGCGCCGTGCCCCAGCGCACCAGCGACCCGGTCTGAGGTTGACGCCAGAACCAGGCCACCAGCGCCCGCACCAGCAGTTGCTGGGCAAGGCTCATGCGCGCGTCCGGCGGCATCTCGAAAGAGCGGAACTCGACCAGCCCGAGCCGGCCCGTCGGGCCATCAGGCGAATAAAGCTTGTCGATGCAGATTTCCGAACGATGGGTATTGCCGGTCACGTCGATCAGCAGGTTGCGGAACAGGCGGTCGACCATCCAGGGCGCGACAATGCCCTCCCCCGGGGCAGGCACGTGCGCCATCGCGATCTCAAGCTCGTAGAGCCCGTCATGGCGGGCTTCGTCGACGCGCGGTGCCTGGCTGGTCGGGCCGATGAACATGCCCGAAAACAGGTAGGACAGCGACGGATGGCGCTGCATGTAGAGCACAAGGCTTTTCAGCAGGTCGGGGCGGCGCAGGAAGGGGCTGTCGGGCGGCGTTGCCCCGCCAATCACGACATGGTTGCCGCCGCCGGTGCCGGTGTGGCGACCATCGACCATGAACTTGTCGCAGCCCAGCCGCGATTGCCGGGCATCCTCATAGATGCCCTTGGTGATCGCAACCGCCTCGCCCCATGTGGTGGCGGGCTGGACATTGACCTCAATCAGCGCATAGCCCTCGATATGGACGGGCGTTCCGGTGGTGCGCGCGGCGGCTTCGACGGCGGCCAGAAGATCGAGGTAGTCCTCCATCTTCTCGACCGGCGGCATGAACACGCACGGCACGCCGTCGCGCATCTCGACGGACAGCGCAGTGCGCACGCTGTCGGCTTCCAGATCCTGCTCGATCCGGTCCTGGCGCTGCACCTCGCGCTCTGATGAGGCGATGAAGCTGAGCGGCGAGCCGGCTTCCGGCGTCATGCCGCCGACGGCGTGAAGGCCATGGGCGGGGTCGACATCCGGGAGCGGCGGGCGCGGCTCCAGCGGGTCCTGCGGGTGCACATGCGGATAGGCGGATGGCGCGACCCAGGGCAGCGAGCCGAGCGGCAGCCGATAGCCGACCGGGGAATCACCCGGCACGAGGAACAGCTTGCCGCGCCTCAGGCCCCAGCGCTCGGAGCGCCAGCGGCGGTCGGAGGCCGCGGCCTGCTGGCGCTGGACCGGCAGCACATAGCCCGACGCGGCATTGAGGCCCCGCTCGAACACGCGCACCATGCGGGCGCGCTCCTCTGGATCGGCCAGCTTCGGGTTCTGCGGATCGACATTGGGCGGCAACTGGCCCTCCTTCAGCACCCAGACAGCCGGATCCTCGAAGGCGGGCAGCACGTAGTCATGATCGATGCCGAGATGGCGGGCGACGTGCGTGGCGATGTCACGCGCAGGACCGGCCTCGGCGCTGGCCTTGTGTGGTGCCTTGGGTTCGGGCGCGATCAGGCTCATGTCCTGCCAGATCGGCTTGCCATCCTTGCGCCAGTAAAGCCCGAAGGCCCAGCGCGGAAGGGTTTCGCCCGGATACCACTTGCCCTGCCCGTAGTGCAGGAAGCCACCCGGCGCGAAGCGCTCGCGCAACCGGCGGATCAACTCGTCGGCGCGGCCCCGCTTGGCGGGGCCGACGGCTGCGGTGTTCCACTCGGGAGCTTCATAGTCATCGATCGAGATGAAGGTCGGTTCGCCGCCCATGGTCAGCCGTACATCCTGCGCGGCCAGATCCTGATCGACCCGGTGGCCCAGCGCGTCGAGCGAAGTCCACGCCTCGTCCGAGAATGGCAAGGTGATGCGCGGCGCCTCGCGGACGCGTGTGACCTTCATGTCGAAGGCGAAGCTGGTGTTGGCAAAGCCGGTAATGCCGCCGCTGACCGGGGCTGCCGAGCGGTAATGCGGGGTCGCCGCCACCGGGATGTGGCCCTCACCGCAGAGCAGGCCGGAGGTCGGGTCCATGCCGATCCAGCCGGCCCCGGGGATATAGACCTCGGCCCAGGCATGCAGGTCGGTGAAATCCTTGTCGGTGCCGCGCGGGCCTTCGAGCGGATCGATGTCAGCGGTGAGTTGCACCAGATAGCCTGAGACAAACCGCGCCGCGAGACCGAGATGGCGCAGGATCTGCACCATCAGCCAGCCTGAGTCGCGGCACGAGCCGGAGGCCAGCGACAGCGTTTCTTCCGGGGTCTGCACACCCGGCTCCATGCGGATGCCATAGGCGATCAGGCGCTGGAGACGGGCGTTGAGATCGACAATGAAATTGACGGTGTTGGTCGGCTCGCGCGGGATCGTGGCGAGGAAAGCGGCGAGCTTCGGGCCTGCCGGATCGGCGATCAGGTAAGGCGCCAGTTCCTCGTGGAGGTCCGGCGGGTAGGCGAAGGGAAACAGCTCAGCCTCGGTCTCGACGAAGAAATCGAACGGGTTGACCACCGCAAGATCGGCCACGAGATCGACATCGATGCGGAACTCACTGACCGGCTCGGGAAAGACAAAGCGCGCCATCCAGTTGCCGGACGGGTCCTGCTGCCAGTTGACGAAGTGCTGGGCCGGCGTGACCTTCAGCGAATAGCTCTCGATCCGTGTCCGGGAATGCGGCGCTGGCCTGAGGCGGATGATCTGGGGCCCCAGCATGATAGGGCGGTCATAGGTGTAGTGCGTGACATGCTGGATCGCGGCGAGAACGGCCAATGGCTCAACCTTCGGATTTGCTCTGGACGGCGACGATAGCGCCCTGCCGCCCCAAGCGGAAGCGACGGACAGCTTATATTTTGGGCCGTTACCCGGCTTTCACAGGGCGAGCTTGAAGCCCTCGTGGCTGCAGCTGAAGCCCAGCCGCTCGTAGAACCGGTGCGCAGCGAGCCGCTTCTTGTTGGACGTGAGCTGCACCACGCCCGCACCGGCAGCGCGCGCCTCAGCGATGGCATGGGCGATCATGGTCGCGCCGATGCCGCCCCTGCGCCGCTCCGGGCGGACATGGACCGACTCGATCGTGGCTCGCGTGCGGCCCTTCCCCACCAGCCCCGGCGTCAGCGTGAGCTGGAAGGTGCCGATGATCTCGCCACCAACGGCAGCAGCCGCGCGGCCGGTTTCGACCATGGCCGGATCGGCGACCGCCACATAGAGGCGATTGACCGGGCTGGCGAGCACCGCCGCCATGGCCCTCTCGTAGGCCGGGCGGCTGGTCTCGTTCCAGTCATCGCCATGGCCACCGGCCTCGTCCGCCATGAAGATCCGGACGATGGACTCCAGATCGGCGAAAACAGCACGCCGGATGGTAACGGTGCTCATCTGGGCTGGCTGATGTGGGCTGGCTGATGTGGGCTGGCTCATGCCGCCTGCGTGGCCTTGGGCAGGAGCTGGTCATTCGGCTTGAAGCCAGGCTGGCTCTCGATACGTTTCATCCAGGCCGAGAGGTTGGCATACTGGCCCAACACGAAACCGCCGGCCGGCGCGTAAGAGACGACGCCGTAGATGTCGATATCGGCGATGCTCAGCGCCTTGCCGACCAGCCAGTCGCGGCCGGCCAGATGGTCGTCCAGCACCTTGAGTGCCACGTTGCCCTCGGCAAAATGCATCTCGACGATCGGCTGGCTCAGCGAGCGCAGGCCGAGGCGCTGGCCGCGCATGCGGTAGACATGCATGGCGAGGCGGTCGAAC
The DNA here is from genome assembly GCA_026400565.1 of Hyphomicrobiales bacterium. Lineage (GTDB taxonomy): Bacteria > Pseudomonadota > Alphaproteobacteria > Rhizobiales > Beijerinckiaceae > Allobosea. Next base: position 24,114 of record JAPLOV010000104.1, read on the forward strand.
TCCCAGTAGGTCCACTCGCGCGCCTCTATGGCCTCCTGTGCGGAGCCGCCGCCGAACTTGCCGGTCTGCTCGGCGAGATATTGCAGGATCGAGGCCGACTGGGCCAGCTTCAGGCCGGTCTTCGAATCCTCCAGCAGGGGCACCTGCCCAAAGCGCTGCTTGGCGACAAAGCCCGGCTGCTTGTGCTCACCGGCGCGCAGGTTGACATGCTCATAGTTGAACGTCTCGCCGGCCAGCGCCAGCATAAGGCCGACCTTGTAGGCCGGGCCAGACAGCCAGATGCCGTGCAGTGTGTATCGCGATGTCATTGTGGAGCCCCCGGGAAAACCAAGCGTGGTATTCGAAACATCGAGCATGTTTGCAGCTAAAGCGTCAAGCAGACGGAAACCGTTCCAGCGAAAACCGGCTTGGTGCAAGGACACCGGAAAGGGGCCGTTCAGCACTGCTGTTCCAGGATCAAGGTCATGAAACGCTGGTCGCTGCGCAAGATTCTCGTCTGGCTGATTCTTTCCATCGGCGCGTTTGCGTTGCCCTGGCAACAGGTGCTCGTCTCGTTGCTGATGCCCAAACAGCTTGCGGAGATGTCAAGCGATCCGGGTGAACGGGAGCAGGAGCTTCGATCGGCGGTACGGCGGCTGGACAAGATGGGCAACGTCTTGCCCTACGGCCGCGGCGGCATCTATGTCGAGCTCGCCGCCATCGAGGCCGATCGCGGCCGGCACCAGCGTGCTGCGGCGTTGCTGGCGCGCGGCCTCCAGTTCGAGCCGCAGCCGCTGG
>JAPLOV010000188.1 GCA_026400565.1 Hyphomicrobiales bacterium
CAGCTGGTGACGGCAAGCTACATGGACTACTGCATGCCGCGCGCCGACGACCTGCCATCCTTCACGGTCGGGATGACTGTGACGGCCTGCCCGTCCAACCCGCTTGGCATCAAGGGCTGCGGGGAGGCCGGCGCGATTGCCGCTCCGCCAGCGCTGATCAATGCCATCACCGACGCGGTCGGGCATGAGGATGTGGCCATGCCGGCCACGCCGAAAGTGGTCTGGCGGGCCGCACAGAAGGCCCTGAAGAAGATGGCTGCCGAGTAATCCGCGCATTTGCTCCCTCTCCCCCGCGGGAGAGGGCCGGGGAGAAGGGGTTTGCCCACTCTGCCCGTTTTGACTTCATCCCGAGGGGCAGCGGCCCAAGCCGCATGGTCCCTCTCCCTAACCCTCTCCCGCAAGGGGCGAGGGAACAGAGCGGAGGACACATCATGTACGCATTCACCTATCATCGCCCTGATACGGTTCGGCAGGCGGCCGGCCTTGTAGCCCGCAAGGAGGACGCCAAGGTGCTGGCCGGTGGCCAGACCCTGCTGCCGACCATGAAGCAGCGCCTGGCCTCGCCGGGGAATCTCGTTGATCTTGGCAGCGTCGCCGAGATGAAGGGCATCGAGCGCAAGGGTCGCACCATCGTGATCGGCGCCATGACCACCCACGCAGACGTGGCCGGCAGCCCTCTGGTGCAGGAGGCCATTCCCGGCCTTGCGGCGCTGGCCGGCAACATCGGCGATCCGCACGTCCGCAACCGGGGAACGATCGGCGGCTCCATCGCCAACAATGATCCGGCGGCGGACTATCCGGCAGCCTGCCTGGCCATGGGCGCAACCATCATCACCAACAAGCGCAAGATTGCGGCGGATGCGTTCTTCCAGGGCATGTTCGACACTGCGCTCGACGAGGGCGAGATCGTCACGCGCGTTGCCTTTCCGATCCCCGGCAAGGCGGCCTATGCCAAGTTCCCCAATCCTGCCTCGCGCTATGCGCTGGTCGGGGTCTGTGTCGCCAAGCGGGGCTCGGAGGTGCGGGTGGCCGTTACCGGTGCTGGCGCATCGGGCGTTTTCCGCTGGCCTGAGGCGGAAGCGGCCTTGTCGAAGCGCTTTTCGTCGAAGTCGCTGGAAGGCATGGCGGCGAAGGCTGCCGGCCTCAACGCTGACATCCATGCCGATGCCGAATACCGCGCCCACCTGATCGGCGTCATGGCGCGCCGGGCGGTCGATGCCGCCGTCGGCAAGTAAGCTGCCAGTCTGCTCACCATGTCATCCCGGCTCAAGGCCGGGATGACATCGCGGGTTTGGAAAACGGCTCAGTACATGAACATTTCTTCGACGATCTTGCCGTCCTTCACGGTGTAGAGCGCCACCTCGCGGGAGTTCGCCGTGCGCACCCCCGTGGCGTTCACGGTGAAGTCCATGTCGAAGATCACAGCGAAGCGGTTGCCGTTGACAAATGGTCCTTCCGTGTTGACCGCATGGATGGTGTGGTTGGCATACCACCATGCGCCCTTGGCCTGCACGGCCTCTGCGCCCTCGCAGCGCGACATCGGGCCATCCATGGCCTCGATGCTGACGATCTCCTGTGCGTTGAACTGCATGGCGGCGCCGTGATGGTCGCCCGCCTTGAGCAGGGCGGTGAAGGCAGAGGCGACATCGGCGGTGGAAAGTGGGCTGCTCATGGGAGTTCTCCGTTTTTGTTTTGTTCCAATTCAGCAACTCCTCTATCCTGTCGGTCATGCGTGTCAATGTGGTGACGGGGCGTCACCTTTGAGCCATAACTGGCGTGTTTCCCGCCCTCGTTCCTGTCCGGTTTGATGACACCGATCCCAACCTCCATTGATGCCACGGCGGCGCTGCTTGCCTCGGGTGGTTATGTCGCCGACCGGTCACTGGCCACAGTGCTGTTCCTTGCGCTGCGCATGGGCCGTCCGCTCCTGCTGGAGGGCGAGGCCGGCGTCGGCAAGACCGAGATCGCCAAGGTTCTGGCCGCCACGCTGGGCCGCAAGCTCATTCGGCTGCAATGCTACGAGGGGCTGGATGTCTCGTCCGCGGTCTACGAGTGGAACTATGCCCAGCAGATGATGGCGATCCGCCTCGCGGAAGCAGGCGGTGTTGTGGATCGCGGGCGGCTCGAAGGCGAGCTGTTTTCCGAGCGCTACCTGATCCGCCGGCCGCTGCTTCAGGCGCTGGAGCCGGACACGGCCGGCCCCCCGATCCTGCTGATCGACGAGCTTGACCGTACGGACGAGGCCTTCGAGGCCTTCCTCCTGGAAATGCTCTCGGATGCGCAGGTCACCATTCCGGAACTTGGCACGATCAGGGCCGCCGAGCCTCCGATCGTGATTGTCACGTCCAACCGCACGCGCGAGATCCACGACGCGCTGAAGCGGCGCTGCCTGTATCACTGGGTCGATTATCCGGACGCCGCGCGCGAACTGGCAATCCTCAGGGCCAAGGCCCCCGCTGCGCCAGCCAAGCTCTCCAGGCAGATCGTGGCCTTCGTCCAGGCCATCCGCAAGCAGGACCTGTTCAAGGCCCCCGGCGTGGCCGAGACGCTGGACTGGGCCAGCGCGTTGGTGGAACTCGATGCGGTCGCGCTCGATCCGGCGCTGGTCTCCGACACGATCGGCGCGCTGCTGAAGTATCAGGATGACATCGTGAAAATGCAGGGCAGTGCGGTGAAGAAGCTGCTGGATGAGGTGAAGGGCGCAGCGGGGTGAGCGGCCTCATCGCCGAGAACGTGGCTTATTTCGCCCGCGCCCTGCGCGGCGCGGGGTTCAAGGCCGGCCCCGGCGCGGTGCTGGATGCGGTGGGCGCGCTGGCGGCAGGCGGGCTCGGCAGCCGCAGCGATGTTTACTGGACCTTGCACGCGGTGTTCGTGAAGCGCCGCGAGGACATGGTCCTGTTCGATCAGGCTTTCGCTCTTTTCTGGCGCAGGCGGGCGCTGATCGAGAAGATGATGGCTATGCTCTCGCCGGAAGCGCTGGCTCCGCCGAAACCGGAGGGCAAGCCGGAAGCCGGCGCGCTCAGGGTGCAGGAAGCCTTCGCGCCCCCGCGCCCGCGCGAAGACGATGTGCTGCGCGAACTCAACGAATTCACCGGCCGCCTCACCATTTCGGACACCGAGACCCTGAAAGGGCGGGATTTCGCCCAGATGAGCGCCGACGAGGTAAGCCGGGCGCAGGCGCTGATCGCGCGGCTCAGGCTGCCGGATGACGAGGTCGCGACGCGGCGGTTCAGGCCGGCAAGGGGCGGCGATGTCATCGATCTCAGGCAGACCTTGCGCCGGTCGATGCGCGCTGGCGGGGCTTCGATCGAACTGGCCTTCCGCGAGCACGCCACCCGCCACCCGCCGGTCGTGGCGCTGGTCGACATTTCCGGCTCGATGGCAGAATACAGCCGCATCCTGCTGCATTTCCTGCACGCCATCACCGACCAGCGCCGGCGGGTGCACGCCTTCACCTTCGGCACGCGGCTGACCAACATTTCACGCCTGCTGCGCACCAAGGATCCGGACGAGGCGCTGGCGCTGTGCGGCCAGGCCGCGCCGGACTGGGAAGGCGGCACGCGTATCGGCGCTGCGCTGCATGATTTCAACCGCATCTGGTCGCGCCGGGTGCTGCCGGGCGGGGCAGTGGTGCTGCTGTTCACGGATGGGCTGGAGCGTCAGGGGCTCGAACAACTCGCCTTCGAGGCCGACCGGCTGCACCGGTCATGCCGCAAGCTGGTCTGGCTCAACCCGCTGCTGCGCTTCGATGCGTTCGAGGCCCGCGCCGGCGGCATCCGCACGCTGCTGCCGCATGTCGACGAGTTCCGCACCATCCACAACCTCGCCAGCATGGAAGGGCTGGTGAAGGCGCTGGGCGGCGGGGGCAGGGTGGTTGATCCGAAACTGTGGCTCAAGGCAGGGTGAAGTCCTGCGTCATTGCGAGCACAGCGAAGCAATCCAGCCTCGCCACCGCTCCAATGATGATGTTTGGCGCGAAGCGCAGCGCTGGATTGCTTCACTCCGCTCGCAATGACGGGATTGTTCTGCCGGATTACTCCGCCGCCATCCGCTCGGTGCCGTCCTCCGGCGCATGGCTTTTCGGCCTTGCCTTGAGCCTCAGCTCGGTCAGGTCTGAGCGCTCCTTCTCCAGTTGGCGATAGAGGGCATCGCGGCCGGGCGCGTATTGCTTCGGGGCGTGATGGGCCGCATCGCCATACCAGGCAGCGGCGCGCAGGGTGAAGGCCGGATCGGCGAGGTGGGGTCGGCCCAGCGCAACAAGGTCGGCGCGGCCGGCGGCAATGATCGTGTTGATCTGGTCGGCGCCGGTGATCGAGCCGACGGCCATGGTGGCGATGTGGGCCTCGTTGCGGATCTGGTCCGAGAACGGGGTCTGGAACATGCGGCCATAATGGGGCTTCGACTGGGGCGCGGTCTGGCCGCTGGACACGTCGATGAGGTCGGCCCCGGCGCGGGCAAAGGCGCGCGAAACCTCGACCGCATCATCGGCATCAAGCCCGCCTGCGATCCAGTCGCTCGCGGAAATGCGCACTGACATCGGCTTGCCGGCTGGCCAGACAGCCCTGATCGCCTCGAACACCGCCAGCGGAAAGCGCAGACGGTTATCGAGCGAGCCGCCGAACTCGTCGGTGCGCTGGTTGGTGATCGGCGAGATGAACGAGGCCAGCAGGTAGCCATGGGCGCAGTGCAGTTCCAGCATGTCGAAGCCTGAGGCCTCGGCCCGCCGCGCCGCTGCCACGAACGTGGCCGTGACCTCGGCCATATCCGCCTCCGTCATGGCGCGGGGCCCCTGGCTTTCGGGATAGTAGGGCAGGGGCGAAGGAGCGATAAGGCCCCAGCCACCCTCCGGCAAGGGCCTGTCCATGCCGTCCCACATCAGCTTGCTGGCACCCTTGCGGCCCGCGTGGCCGAGCTGAAGGCAGATCCTGGCTTCGCTGTTGGCATGGACAAAGTCGACGATGCGGGTCCAGGCGGCCTGCTGTGCATCGCTCCACAGCCCGGTGCAGCCCGGCGTGATGCGGGCTTCGGCTGACGGGCAGGTCATCTCGGTGACGATCAACCCTGCTCCGCCCATGGCCCGCGCGCCGTAATGCACCAGATGGAAATCACCGGGCAGGCCGTCCTTGGCCGAATACATGCACATGGGTGACACCACCACGCGGTTGGCCAGTTCCATGTCGCGCAGGCGCCAGGGCTGGAACATCGGGGCAACGGCCTTGTGCGGTGCCGCCGTGATGCCCTTGGCCGCCACATCGCGCGCCATCATGTCATCCACCGCCGCCACAAAGTCCGGGGCGCGCAGGTTCAGGTTGTCATAGGTGATCGCCTTGGAGCGGGTCATCAGGCCGAAGGCGAACTGGACCGGGTCCATGTTCCAGAAGCGCTGGACGTCCTCGAACCAGACCAGCGAGGTGTCCGCCGCATGCTGGGTGCGCTCAACCTCCTGCCGGCGGGTGGTCTCGTAGTGGCAGAGGGCCGCGCTCACGCCATCGCAGGCGAGCACGGACTTGTAGAGCGCGATCGCGTCCTCCATGGCCAGCTTGGTGCCGGAGCCGATCGAGAAGTGGGCTGTGGCCTTGGCATCGCCAAGCAGGACCATGTTGTCCTTCACCCAGCGCTCGTTTCGGATCATCGGAAAGTTGCGCCAGATCGAACGGTTGGTCTGCAAGGTGTGCCCCTGCAACTCCTTTGCGAACACGCCTTCCATGAAGCGGGCGCTTTCGTGCTCGGTCATGCGGTCCAGCCCGGCGCTGGCCCATGTCTCCGGCGTGGTCTCCAGCACCCAGGTCGAGGCATTGGCCTCATACTGGTAGCAATGGGCGATGAAGACGCCGTGGCTGGTCTGGCGGAAGACGTAGTTGAAGGCATCGAAGGGCCGGGTCGAGCCCATCCAGGAGAACTTGTTGGGCCGAAGATCGACGCGCGTGCCGAAATGGGCGCGATGCTTCTCGCGCAGGGTGGAGTTGAGGCCATCGGCGATGACGATCATGTCGGCGTCGATGGCGGCCTCATCGGCGATCTCCGAGCCGAACTGCATCACGACGCCGAGGCTTCGCGCCCGATCCTGCAGCAGCATCAGCAGCGTGCGCCGGGAGCAGCCGCAAAAGCCGTTGCCGCCGATGCGATGCACCGTATCCTTGAAATGGATTTCGATGTCGTCCCAATAGGCGAAGGACCGCCTGATGGCCTCGTAGCTTTCAAGGTCATGGGTCTTGAAGGTGTCGAGGGTCTGGTCGGAAAAGACCACGCCGAAGCCGAACAGGTCGTTGGCCTTGTTGCGTTCGTGGATGGTGATGGCGATGTCGGGCCGGGATTTCTTGAGCAGGATGGCGAAGTAAAGACCCGCTGGGCCCCCACCGATCACGGAAATTTTCATGGCATGCTCCCGGGCTCGTCCGTGGCCGCTGGTCCTGGCCTGCACGCGGGCCTGGCTGGAAAACCGCGCTGCCCACGGTCGCCCTGCCGTCCACGATGCGCGATATTTTAAGCTTAAAACAGTTTGGTTCAAGCTGAGAGTGATGTTGCTCAGAGTGATGTTGCTCTTGGCGGTATCCCGTGAGGGTCCCCGGTCCAGCGGGCAGGGGCTCTCTCACGGTTCATTAACCATGGGCAGGCACACTGACAGTGCTGGAATTTGAGAGTCCACACGATTTGATTCTCAGCCAGTGATTTTCCGCGCCACCATTGATCGAACAGATGCCACTTGTCGCAATCCTAGATGACCAGTTGACGAATAGGCAGATCTTTGCCCGGCTGGCGAGATCGATTGCCGATGACGTCACTGTCGAGACTTACGCGGACCCGCTCCAGGCCCTGGCAGGCCTCAAGGATCGCCCTGTCGATCTGGTGATCACCGACTTCAAGATGCCGCACATGGATGGCGCGGAATTCGTGCGCCAGTTCCGTGACTTGCCCGGCGCGGCCGACATTCCGGTGGTGGTGCTGACTGTCTATGAAGAGCGCAGTTTCCGGCTCAGGGCGCTGGAGTGCGGCGCAACCGACTTCCTGCAAAGTCCCGTTGACCATCAGGAGTTCATCACACGCGCCCGCAACCTCTTGCGCCTTCGCTGCCAGCAATTGCTGCTGGCCCAGCGCGCCGACCTTCTCAGGGCCGAGCTCGACAAAAGCGAACGCACCCGCGAACTGGCCATGCGCGATTCGCGGGAACGGCTGGCGCAGGTCATCGACAGCATTCCGGCAGTGGTGCGCTGTGCCGATCCCGACGGTCTGATCCAGTTCGTCAACGCCTTCCAGGCGCGCATGCTCAGCAAGAGCGCGACCGAGGTCGTGGGCCAGTCTGCTTCGAGGTGCCTTGGCGAGGAGCACGGTGCGCGCAGCAATGCGCTCGACCGGATGGTGTCCGAAACCGGTCGTGCCGTGCCCTCCTATGAAGAGGAAATCGTCGATGCTTCTGGCAAGACACGGATTTTCCTGTCATCCAAGACGCCGCTGCTGGACCCGGATGGTGTGGTCAACGGGATCCTGACCACGTCGATCGACATCACCGAGCGCAAGGATGCGGAGAACTATCTGCATCACATGGCCCATCACGATGCCCTGACCGGCTTGCCGAACCGCTCCTTGCTGCACCAGCGCATCAACCGCGAGATTGCCCGCTCCCGGCGCGGCGACCGGATGTTTGCCCTGCACCTGATCGATCTCGATGACTTCAAGTCGATCAACGACCTGCACGGCCATGGTGTCGGTGACCGCTTCATCGCCACGATCGGCCAGCGCCTCCAGGCCCTGGCGCGCCGGCAGGACACGGTGGCGCGCATCGGCGGCGACGAGTTCGCAGTGTTGCAGACCAACATCTCGGGCCCGCTTGCTGCGCAGCAGTTTGCGAGCGCGATGCTGAAGGTGATCGCCCAACCGCATGCCTGCGATACCGGCATCGTGGCATCCAGCGGCAGCGTCGGCATCACGATGCATCCGTCCGACGGAACTAATGGAGGGGTGCTGCTCAAGAATGCCGACACGGCTATGTATCGGGCCAAGGCCGAAGGCGGCAATCGCGCCTCGCTCTACGCCTCCGACATGCAGAACACAGCGCTGCACAATGCCACGCTCGACAGCGAACTCAGGACGGCAATGGAGCGCGGCGAGTTCGTGCTGCACTTCCAGCCCCAGATTAACGCCGGAACCGGCGAGATGGTGGGCGGGGAAGCCCTCATCCGCTGGAACAAGCCGGGCCAAGGCCTTCAGACGCCAGGCGCCTTCCTGCCGCGTGCCGAGGCCACCGGCTTCATCGTCGCCATCAACGAATGGGTCTTGATGGAGGCCTGCCGGGCAGGGCACCGCTGGAGCCAGATGGGGCTTGCCGGCATCCGCGTCGGCGTGAACCTCTCACCCTTGCAGTTCATCCGCCAGAACGTGCCGCTTCTGGTGACGCGCGCCCTTGGCGACAGCGGGCTCGAACCGCATCTGCTCGATCTTGAACTGACGGAAAGCTCCGTGCTCGAGGACAGCGAGACGCTGATTGGCGAGTTGGCGCAGCTGAGGATGCTGGGCTGCGAGATTTCGATCGACGATTTCGGGACGGGCTACTCCTCGCTGCGCTACGTCAAGCGCTTCCCCGTCGACCGCCTGAAGATCGACCAATCGTTCATCCGCAACCTGCCGCGCGATCCCAACGATGTGGCGATTGTCCGGACGATCATGTCGCTTGGCCACAGCCTCGATCTGTCGATCCTCGCCGAAGGCGTCGAGACCGAGGAACAGCGGGCCTTCCTGGCAGCGGAAGGCTGTGACGAGTTCCAGGGCTATCTGTTTGCGACGCCGATGTCGTTCGATGACTTTGTCGCTTTCGGGCTGTCGCATCTTGCGAAGGCCAGGACCGCTTGAACACCGCCGATCATGAGGTCGCGCGACGCCCTCACAGGCTGAAGGCCTATGTGGTCTGGCTGCGGCGGAGGCTGAGCAGCCGGCCTGATTCCGAACATGAGATGATGTTCAACCGGCTCGCGATCGTGCTGGTGGCGATGTGCTATCTGGCCATCGCCGCGCAATATGGCTCCGACGGGGCATCGAGTGCGCTGCGGCACGGGCTGGTGCTGTGCTCGCTCTATTGGCTCGCCTCGGCGTTCCTGATGGTCGACATCCTGGTGCGGCCAGGTGTGTCGCATGGCCGGCGCGGGGTGGCGCTGGTGCTCGACATGTCTGTCCTGTCGATGGGCATGCATCTGGGCGATTCTGCCTTCGCGCTGGGCTATCCGATCTATCTGTGGATCATCTTCGGCAACGGCTTCCGCTTCGGTGTGCGCTATCTGGCGGCTTCGGCGCTGGCAGCGGTGATCGGCTTTGCCTGGGTGATCGCCCATACGAATATCTGGCAACGTGACATCGACCTGTCGATCGGGCTCATGATCGGGTTGGTCCTGCTGCCGGCCTATGTGGCGGCGCTGATCCGCAAGCTTTCGGAGGCCAAGCGGCAGGCGGAAGATGCAAACCGCGCCAAGAGCATGTTCCTGGCCAGTATCAGCCATGAACTGCGCACACCGCTCAATGCCATCATCACGCTGAGCGATCTGCTCGGCGCAACCCAGACCCAGCGCGAGCCGCGCGAGATGGTGCAGACCATTGCCACCTCGGGGCGTTCGCTGCTGAAGCTGATCAACAACATTCTCGACCTGTCACGGATCGAGTCCGGGCGCAGTGTCCATGCCCGCAATGACTTCGCCCTGTTTGACCTTCTGGCACAGCTGCGCCGCGTGCTGGTCGTACAGGCCCGTGCCAAGAACATTTCCCTCGGCATCTGGATCGGCCCACGCGTGCCGAACCGCGTTCAGGGAGCCGAGCTGGACTTCGAGGAAGTGCTGATGAACCTGGTGGGCAATGCCATCAAGTTCACGTCGAAAGGCGGGGTGTTCGTGCATGTCGATCTCGACGAGGCAGCTGAGGTGCAGGGCCGGCTCAGGGTTTCCGTGCGCGACACCGGCATCGGCATTGCGCCGGACGCGCAGGACCGCATCTTCGAGAGTTTTGTCCAGGCCGACGCCTCGATCATCGACCGTTTCGGCGGGACCGGCCTCGGGCTGTCCATCGTCAGGCAACTGGTCGAGCGCAATGGTGGCTCGATTTCGGTCAGCAGCCGGCCGGGCGAGGGCAGCACCTTCAGTTTCACCTTCGACCTCGTGGCGCTGGCGCAGGCACTGCCGGAGCCCGGCACAAGCTGGCCCGCCATCGTGCTGACGCGCAACCTGTCGCTGGAGGCGCAACTGCGCTTCCATGGCGTCAACTCCACCCGCGTTGGCACATTGCCGGCGCTGCGCGATGCGCTGACCCATTGGGATTATGCGGCTGCCCGGCCGACGCTGATCATCGATGTGGACACGCTGGCGGCCCGCGAGCGCGAAACCATCGACATCTGGGGTTGGAGCACACTGGCCCATGCCGTCACCGGCGTGCTGTCGGCGGGGGTGCCGGGCCTGCCGCTGATGCCGCATCTGCCACTCGCCATGGCGCTGAGCCATCCTTTGTCCGAATCCGAACTGCAGCGGCTTGCCGTGCTGGGCAAGCCGTTCCGGTCAACGGCACCGGCTGTCGATCCCACAGTGGCGGTGCGCCCGATCCGCATCCTCGTGGCCGAGGACAACGTCACCAACCAGAAGGTGATCGGCAAGCTGCTGAGCCGCGGCGGTCACACCGTCACCATCGTCGACAATGGCGAACAGGCCGTCGAGGCCCTGACCAAGGGCGACTTCGATCTGGTGCTGATGGACATCAACATGCCGGTCACGAACGGGCTCGATGCCACCAAACTGCACCGGTTTGCCTCGCTGGGGCAGCCACGGATCCCGATCTATGCTCTGACGGCTGATGTCACGCCCGAAACGCGCGCGGCCTGCGAGGAAGCCGGCATGGATGGCTGCCTGCACAAACCCATCGAGCAGGCGGAGTTGCGCGCTGCGCTGATCACGGCCGCCGGACGCGGCAGGGCAAACGCCGGCGCTGCTGTGCCACTGTCCGGAGCGGCCAGCTCTGCCACTGGAGCAGAACCTGGTGTGGCAGCCGGCATTCCGGACATCAATCCGTTAGAGATCGCACTTGTCGATGACGTCACGCTCGGCAACCTGTGCGAGCTTGGGGGGGCCGGTTTCGTGGCTGACCTGGTGGCGCAGTTCACCAGCGATGCCCTCGGACAGATCGATGCGCTGCGGCAGTCCGTGCAGGAGATCGACGCAGCCGGCTTTCGCGACATTGCCCATTCGCTGCGCAGCGCGGCGGCAAATGTCGGTGCGCGCCGGATGTTCGCCGTCTGCCTCGACTGGCGCAACGCCACGACCGAGGAGATCGTCGAACAGGGCGATGCGCGCCTTGCCCTGCTGATGACGATCCTGGAAGACACGCAGGTCGCTATGGATGCGCGGATTGCCATGATGACTGCCGACGAGGCTGCCGCGCTGAAGCGGCCGGTCTGACCGACCGGCGCGGAAAAGTCAGGCGGTCTTGTTGCTGGCCAGGCGTCTGGCCTGGGCGGTGCGCAGGCGTTCCATGCGCTTGAGACTGCTTTCATCCATGTTCATGGCCTCATCGACCCAACGCTCGGTGACATCAAGCAGTTCCTGAAGGTCAAGGCCGCCCACACGGCGGCGCACGTCATGGAGGGCCTGAAGGGTGCCATGGCGCTTGAGGTTTCTGGCGATGTAGTCCTGGACCGCCTTCTCGCCCTTGCCATCCTCGGCAAGGATATCGACCAGCCCCATGTCGAACATCTCCTCGGCCGTATAGATCTTGCCGCTGAGGATCATCCGCTCGGCCTCGATCTGCCCGATCCGGCGCGAGAGCAGGCTGTAGGCGCCCATGCCGGGGAACATGTTGAACAGGATTTCGGGTATGCCGAAGCGTGCCTTGCGTTCGGCCACCAGCACGCCGCAGGACAAGGCGCATTCCAACCCGCCGCCCAGCGCATCGCCCTGGATCAGGCCGACCAGCACGACCGGGAGCTTGAAGGCAGTGTAGCCGTGGTAGACCATCTCGCAGCATTCGCGGGCATAGGTGCTGAGCGCCTGCCGGTCCTGCCTGCGAATGCAATCGGCGAAGAGGGCCAGATCGCCGCCGAGATTGTAGATTCCCGGGATGCGCGATGCACTGACGACGAACTTGACGGGAGCATCGGCGCGACTGCTGCTCTCAAACAGTTCTGCGAGCACTTTTTCGAACCGCAGAAGGTCTTGCAAGAGTGGCCGCGAGAAACTGGGGGAGGTCTCGGAGTTGAAATGCACCCACGCCGTCTTCAGCTTGCCTTCGATGGCGACAGCCATCTGGTCATAAGGCGTCGCGATGAAGTCGAAATATGCCGATGTCGCCAGCGGTGCGTCGATGTCGGGCGTCCGACCGGTGTCAGTGACCGAAAGTGGTTCGAAAAGTGCACTCATTTCGAGAACTTTCACACAAGCGGAAGGGCATTCCATCCGCAATCCAAACGACCATGCTGCGCGTGCCGGACCGGTGCAATCCAAAGTTTAGCGAATGGTTAACCTTAATCGGGTCTTGCGGCGCTCAGCCACGGCATCCGTGTTCTGGTCGATCGTCGGCCCGGCCCGGGTTGCGCGAAACCTCAGAGGCCAACTGATCAGCCGCCGGATCCGTGGCTTTGCCTTGCAGTGCGGTCAAACGCCTCAGTGGATGTGGCTGCCGCCTTTCACGTCGATTTCGCTGCCTTGCGATATAGCCGGACAGGCGTGATGCCAGGAACAGGCAGCAGCCGGCCACTTTTTGCCGCTGTGCCGAGCCGCGCCATCGGCACGGTTGCCAGGATCTCGCTGCGGCGCTGGGGGGAGATCGCGTCTGCCGTCATGTCGGTGTCGATCAGCGAGGGGCAGACCGCATTGACGCGGCTGTTGTCCACGCCCAGCTCGCGGGCGCAGGCCTTGGTGTAGCCAAGGATCGCGGCCTTGGCCGCTGCACAGGGCGTGCCGCCGAAGACGCCGCTGCCGCGCTGGCCGGCCTCGGACGACATGTTGACGATGGAGCCGGAACCGGTGGCGCGCATGGCCGGCATCACGGCCTGTGTCAGATCAAAGCAGCCGCGCATGTTCACGTCCATAACGCGGTCATGGAGCGCGTTGCTGACATCCATCAGCCGGTCCGGCGCAGTGATCCCGGCATTGTTGACCAGCACGTCGACGCGGCCATGGGCGGTCCAGCACGCGCGCTATGGCTTTCTCAGCGTCTGCCGCTGCGGGTGACAGCACAGCGGAGCGCCATGTGGCCGCGGCGCTTGAGCGCTGCCACCGTGTCACGCGCGGCGGCCCGATCGATGTCCAGCACCACGACGCACGCACCATGGGTGGCAAACAGCAGGGCTGTGGCCCCGCCAAGGCCCCGCGCGCTGCCTGCCCCGGTGATGACGCAGATCTTGCCCTTGAGCAACATGCTCCCCTCCCTGGCGGTTTGGCGGTCCGGCAGGCAAGGCCAGCCTGTTTTGCCGGCTTGTCCGGCCGGGTGC
>JAPLOV010000004.1 GCA_026400565.1 Hyphomicrobiales bacterium
ACCAACGAGGAGAACCTCGAGTCGATCCGCCAGACGGTCGAGGCCGCCAGGGCCGCAGGCAGGGAAGTGCTGATCGATTGCGAGCATTTCTTCGATGGCTACAAAGCGAACCCGGCCTATGCGCTTGCCTGTGCAGAGGAGGCCTGGAAGGCCGGTGCGCGCTGGGTGGTGCTGTGCGACACCAATGGCGGCACGCTGCCCGATGAGATCGGCGCCACCGTCACGCATACGGCAAGCGTCGTAACTGGCAGCCATCTCGGAATCCATGCCCATGATGATTGCGGCTGTGCGGTTGCCAATTCGCTGGCTGCGATCGAGGCCGGCGCGCGCCACATCCAGGGCACGATCAACGGCCTGGGTGAGCGCTGTGGCAACGCCAACCTCGTCACGTTGATCGGGGCGCTGAAGCTCAAGCCAGGGCTCAGTGCGCGGTATGCCATCGGTGTCGACGACGCCCGGCTGGGCGAGTTGACCAAGGCCTCGCGCCAGCTCGACGAGATCCTCAACCGCTCGCCGAACCGGCACGCGCCCTTCGTCGGGGCATCCGCCTTTGCCACCAAGGCCGGCATCCACGCCTCCGCCGTGCTGAAGGAGCCGGAAACCTACGAGCATGTCCGGCCCGAGACCGTGGGCAACCGCCGGCGGGTGCTGGTCTCGGACCAGGCAGGCAAGTCGAACCTGATCTCGGAACTGGAGCGCATTGGGTTGGCCATCGACAAGGCCGACCCGAGGCTTGGCCGCGTCCTGTCGGAGGTCAAGGACAAGGAGGCGCAAGGCTATGCCTATGAGGGCGCCGATGCCTCCTTCTTCCTGCTGGCCAAGCGGGTGATGGGCCTGGTGCCGAATTACTTCGAGGTCGAGCGCTTCAAGGTCAATGTCGAGCGCCGCTACAACGCGGTGGGCGCGCTGGTTACCTTCTCGGAAGCCATCGTCAAGGTAAAGATCGGCGGCCAGTCGCGCATGTCGGTGGCCGAGGGCAACGGCCCGGTGAACGCGCTGGACAAGGCCCTGCGCAAGGACCTGGGCCGATACCAGGAGTTCATCAAGGCGCTGAAACTGGTCGACTACAAGGTCCGCATCTTCCAGGGCGGCACCGATGCCGTGACCCGCGTGCTGATCGATTCAGCCGATGGTGCCGAGCGCTGGACCACGGTCGGCGTCAGCGCCAACATCATTGATGCCTCGTTCCAGGCGCTGGTGGATTCCATCACCTACAAGCTGGTGAGGGCAGGGGTGGGCGGCGAGTGAAGCGGCGCGGAGAAGCGGGTCCACGCGCCCGCCGCGGGCCTCAATCGGTCAGCCTGATCTGCTTCTCGCCGCACAGGTTGGCGCTTTCGGAATCATTATCCGTCTCGTCGTCGAAACGGGCGAGCACGAAGAAGCTGCACCCGGTCGGCTTGTTGAGCTTGAGCTTGACGGATTTGCCCGGTGCGAGCGGCTTGGTCAGCTTGCCGACAAGGCGCGGCTGGTCGCCGGTGGTCGCGATCTCGAAGGCCGTCAGCGTGGCCGTGCGTGCGTTGATCACGGTCAGTTCGGCAGGCGCTCTCGCGGCGGGCCGGCCCTGCGCTTCGGCAACGGACGCGCTGAGCATGACAGGGGCGGCAAGCACGGCGAGGCTTGCAGCAAGACAAAGGCTCCGCACAGACAAAACAGATTTTGGCGAAACAGGCTTTAACGAGACAAGGCGCATTGGCAGTCCTCTCTGGCCGATTCTCATCCATCATCCCGGCCTTGCAGCTGGGTGCACGTCATGAAACACCTGATGAGCGGCGCAAACAAGGCAAAACTGACGCAGCCAGCCAGGGTTTGTCGCAGCCGGGCAACGGTTGATTGCGGCTGAGGGCTGCAGGCTCGGCTGTTGGAGGAGCAGCAGGCCGAGCCATTCAGTCGGCATTCACGCGGGCGGGCGCAACGTCTCGCCAGGAATACGTGTCAGCCTCTTGGGCGGCCTCGTCCGCCAGCGCTTCATGAGACTGCAATGACAGCCACAACCCAGCACCGCACGATGACAGGGCAGCCGCTTGCAGGGGTAGGCTGCCTGCGCCGGCTCGGTCTGGTGTGGGCAGGCCTGGCAGCGGCGCTGTTGTTGGCGGTCTTGCCCGTTGCAGCCCAGACACCCCCTGCTTCTCCGTCCGGGCAGCCCGTGCAGAAGCGCGTTGCCTTCGTCATCGGCATCGCGGCCTATCCGTCCGGACCTCTCAAGACCGCAGCCAACGATGCCGGCCTGATCGGCCAGACCTTGCAGGCCGCCGGATTCGATGTGGTCGGTGCGCGCGATCTCGATGCCGAGATGTTGCGGCGCTCGTTCCGTGACTTCCTGGACAAGGCGACCGCGGCCGGCCCGGACACGGTGGCCGTGGTTTATCTGGCCGGCTATGGCCTACAATTCGATGGCGAGAATTATGTCGTTCCGGTCGACGCCCGCATTGCGCGCGATGTCGATGCGCCGATCGAGTCAATCCGCATCGCCGATTTGCTGAGGCCCATGGCGGCACTGCCCCTGCGCGCCTCGATCGTGGTGCTCGATCTCGCCCGTCCGCTGCCTTTCGCCAAGACCGGCACCCCGCTTCAGGGCGGCCTTGCCCTCATGGAGCCGGACGCCCGCATACTGTTGGCCTTCAATAGTTCGCCAGGCGTCGTCGCGCCCTATGGCAGCGGCGAGTTCGGGGCCTATGCGCTGGCCCTGAACGAGATGCTGCGCGAGGGGGGCTTGCCCATCGACGAGGTCTTCAACCGCGTTCGACTGCGCGTCAACGAGGCCAGCGCCGGGGCCGAGGTGCCGTGGCATGCGGCCCGGCTCGATGTGCCTTTCTCGCTGTTCGAGGCCGCTGCCTCCGCGCCTCCGCCCGCCGTCGATGTGCAGGCCCAGCGCGAGCGCCGCGAGCGCCCCATCGCCGACCTCGATGCGCGCGATGCCTATCTGACCGCCATCGAAAAGGACACGGTGCCCGCCTATGAGGCGTTCCTCAGGGCCTATCCGCGCGATCCCATGGCAGGCCGCGTCAAGGCTGTCCTGGCCGCCCGCCGCGAGGCCATCACCTGGAGTAGGGCGCGCAACCAGAACGAGCCCGAGGCCTACTGGACCTACCTTAACCGCTATCCGCGTGGCCCGCATGCCGCCGAAGCCCGCCGCCGGCTCGCCCGCCTGACCGCGCCACCCGCCCCGCCGCGCGGTTTCGCCGAGGTGGATTTCCAGATCGGACCGCCGATCGAGGAGGAGGTGATCTTTGTGTCGCGGCCGGTCCTCAGCTACGCCGATCCCGATTTCGGCTTCGCCCCGCCGCCGCCCCCACCGCTGTTCTTCCTGCCGCCTCCGCCGCCCCCGATCCGGGTGCTGACGCCTATCGACATTCTTGAAGAATATGAGCTGCCGGCCCCGGTCTTCGTGCCACTGCCGATCTATGTCGCGCCGCCGATCTACATCGCGCCGCCGCCGACCACGAACGTGATCTACTACAACATCCACAACACCGCGCTGGTGGCCCCGCCGCCGATGCTTCCCGGCCTGCCGCCGCCACCTCCCGGCGTTCTGCCCGACACGGGCTTGCCGCCCGGTGCGTTCGTGCCGCCGGGCGCTGGCCCTTCGATAAGCCCCGCAGGTGTCGCCGCCGGTGCCCTTGCCGTCGGAGCTGCTGCCGGCGCGGCGCCTCTTGCCATCCGCTTGGCGCGGCCACCGTCCGTCAACGAACGCGTGCGCCTTAATCCGCGCCAGCCCGGTCCGGCCGTTGTTCCGGCCATTGCTCCGGGCGGTGCTCCGGGTCTCGCACCTGGTCTGTTGCCGCCACGCGGTCCGGTTCCCGGCGTTCAGACACCCGCTGTCCAGGTCCCCGGCTTGCAGGCTCCCAGCTTACAGGCTCCCAGCTTGCAGGC
>JAPLOV010000203.1 GCA_026400565.1 Hyphomicrobiales bacterium
ACTGGACGAGATCGAAGGGGATCAGGCAACCATTCTCGAAGGCGAGGCCGCGATGCGGGCTGTGCACGAGGAAGGCGCGCGCCGGCAGGTCGAGACGCTGCTGTCTGGCGAGGCTGACGCCAACGACACCTATATCGAGATCCATCCCGGTGCCGGCGGAACCGAGAGCCAGGACTGGGCGGAAATGCTGCTGCGCATGTATACGCGCTGGGCCGATCGCAGGAAGTTCAAGGTTGAGCTGATGGAAAGCCAGTCCGGGGACACGGCCGGCATCAAGTCCGCCACGCTGCTGATCAAGGGCCACAATGCCTACGGCTGGCTCAAGACCGAGTCGGGCGTGCACCGGCTCGTGCGGATTTCCCCGTTCGATTCTAATGCGCGTCGGCAAACCTCGTTCGCCTCGGCCTGGGTCTATCCCGTCGTGGACGACCGGATCGTCATCGAGATCAAGGAATCGGATTGCCGCATCGACACGTTCCGGGCGCAGGGCGCAGGCGGCCAGCACATCAACACGACCGATTCGGCTGTGCGCATTACGCACATGCCAACCGGGATCGTCGTCGGCTGCCAGCAGGAGCGATCGCAACACAAGAACCGCGCCAAGGCGTGGGACATGCTCCGCGCGAGGCTCTACGAGCATGAACTGCGCAAGCAAGAAGAAAAAGCCAATGCCGTCGCCGCGTCCAAGACCGATATCGGCTGGGGTCACCAGATCCGGTCCTATGTGCTCCAGCCCTATCAGCTGGTGAAGGATCTGCGGACGGGTGCCACATCCACCAGTCCCGCGGATGTGCTTGATGGTGACCTCGACCCGTTCATGGAAGCGTCACTGGCGCAACGCGTCTACGGCACGACGGTGGGCGATGTCGGTGATGTTGAGTAAAGCGACCTGAGCGGAACGAGGCCTGTCGCCCGCCACTCATTTGGCCTCGCCGAGGCGCTGGCCGGCGCGCAGAAACCGCATGGGATCGACCGCATCGCCTTCGATCCGCGTTTCATAGTGCAGGTGCGGGCCGGTCGAACGGCCGGTCGATCCGACCCGGCCAATGATGCTGCCGTGGCGGACCTTCTGACCTTCGCTGACAGCGATGTGCGAAAGGTGGGCATATCGTGTGGTGATGCCATGTCCATGGTCGATCTCCACCATGTTGCCGTAGCCGCCGCTGTATTCCGCCAGCACGACCTCGCCGGCCCCGCCCGCCCTGACGGGAGTGCCGTGCTCGGCGCGGAAATCGATGCCGGAATGCATGGCGAGCGAGCGGGTGAACGGGTCAAGCCGGTGGCCAAATGCACTGGTCTGCTCGGCTTCAACGCCCATTGGCCGGCGAAGCGGAAGCGCTCCGACCACCGAACGCAGCCACTCCACGGCCACGATGCGCGGCTGGAGCCGGACAACAGACGCCTCGAAGGCACCAAGCCGCGGATCAAGCCTGGCTGGAATGAACGGCCCCCCCTGCGCCGTGCCGCCGGCAGACGGCACCATCCGGTCAGGATCAAGACCGACATCGCCGATCACGGCGCGAAGGGATGCATGAGCTGACGTCACTGATGTCTCGAGACGGCTCAGTGCCTTGATCTGTGCCGTGGTCACGGCTGTCAGACTCTGCTCGATCTTGCCGAGGCGATCGGCGATCGGCAAGGACGGATCGAGGGCGCTCTGGTCCCATGCGCTGGCAGATGTGGCGCGTTGCTCCTGATCACGTCGCAAACCCGGCATGTCCGGAACCGGCATGGGCCGGGATGACGGTGCAAAGCTGGAGATGCTGCCAGTGGTGTTGGCGGTGGCGGCAGGCTGGGGGGCAATGGCATTCCGAGCGGGCCTGCCGGTCGCCAGTTGCTGGCCGCTGACGCTATAGGCGAGCGCAGCGACGATGGATTGCCTGGTTTCGAGTTGACTCTGCCGCGTCACGAGTTCGGCCACGCGAGCCTCGACACCATCCTGATCAACGAGTTGGCGGCTGGACAGTTTGTCGATCTCGCTCTTGAGAGCAGCGATCCTGTCTTCGTAGACATACTGCCGCGCCGTTTCGCGCTTGATCATATGGCCGGCAAAGCTGTCCTTTGTCAGGATCAGCCATGTCGCGCCTGCGCCCCATCCGGTCAGCAACGTCGCTGCGAAAAGGCCTGCGACAATCGTGGAGCGACGCACGGTCACGAGACCGGGATCATATCTGGAAGAGGGTGGAACTTTTGCCAAGCGAGTCACCACAAACTGGAAGATTGTGATGATTACGCCCCAACAGGGTTAATCTTTTCCAAACATCGGGTTGTTGGGAGATTTCGCCCGTCAAGCCCCATCTTGCAGCCAGGTCGCAGCCCAGCAAACCTTTCGGCCGGACGTCCCTCGCGCGCAAGGCCGACGCAACAGGTTGCCGGTTGCTCACAGGCTCCGGGCTGCGGCCAGGACTTCCTCAGCATGGCCGTCGACCTTGACCTTGTTCCAGATCGCAGCGACCTTGGCAGCCTTGTCGATCAGGACGGTGGTGCGCTCGATGCCCATGTATTTCTTGCCATACATGCTCTTTTCAACCCAGACCCCGTAAGCTTCCAGAACGGCCTTCGCCTCGTCGGAGGCCAGCGTGAAGCCAAGATCATACTTTTTCTTGAACTTGTCATGGCTGGCGACGCTGTCGGCAGACAGGCCGATGATCGTCGTGTTGGCCGCAACGAAGTCCGCACGCAGGCCGTTAAATGCGATCGCCTCCTTGGTGCAGCCGCTGGTGTCATCCTTGGGGTAGAAATACAGGCAGACATTCTTGCCTTTCAATCCGGCCAGCGAAATGGTTCTGCCGCCATCTGTCGGCAAGGAGAACGCCGGGGCGGCATCGCCAATCTTGAGAGACATCAGCCTTCCTTTCGTCGGGTTTGTGTTGCTTCACAACGATCCATATATAGTGGTACCTCGCGTTTCGTGAAGGTCCGAGTCGGCCATCTGATGTTTGTCCCTCGGGGACGGCCGCGATACGCTGGAGACCCGCCGATTGGCGATCGAGACAGTGCCCACGCCGGCTGCGGCTGACAAGGATGCCGAAGCTTCCGCCGCGCCGCGCCGGCGCCGTAAGCGCGACCGCATCGGTCTTATCGCGGCCGTCGCCACCGTGGTCAGCGTCGTTGGCATCGTGCTTGCCGCTGCGGTGGGAGCGCTATTCATTTCAGGTGTCGTGCCGCTCGCAGGCCTTCAGCATCATGTGGCTTCCGACCTGCAGCGCAGGCTCGGGGCCGACTGGAGCGTGACGGCCGCCAAGGCCGCGATCGTGCGCAGCGAGGGGCAGGCCGTGCTCCAGATCCGTAACGCCGAATTCGTGCATGCCTCTGGCCTCAGACTGCGTACGCCCGACACGGACGTCCGCTATGACCCCTGGTCGCTGCTGGGTGGCAGTCTCAGGATCCATTCCATCGAACTGCACGGCGTCAACATCAGGCTGAAGGTTGATGCGACCGGCGCTCTGACACTCGACACCGGCGATACCCAGCTACCGCTCAATGCTGCGGATCCTGCGACCACGCTGAGCCCTGTCGAGCAGGCGGCGGCGGCTCTGGGAGCCCTGCTGGACAATGACAATGTCCTGCCGGGCCTCGACAGGGTGGCGCTGACAGGCTCGACGCTGACGCTGGTCGCACCTGATGGCACCGAGCGCATCGGCCTGCAGAATGTCGCGATCCACCTCGATCGTGAGCCAGACGGGCGAACCTTGCGACTGCGCGGGGCGGCTCTGTCAGGAGCAAAGGACATCGTTGTGTCCAGCGTGGCGGATGGGCAGGGCGGCAAGCGCCTCGATGTCACAATCCATGCTTTCCAGATCGATATGGCCGAGCGGCTTTACGCCGGGCCGGGTTCCGCGATCCTGACCGGGTTTCCGCTCAGCGGACGCATCAGCCTCGTGCCCACGGCCGGGCAGCCGCCGCGGCTGGAAGGCACGATCAGGGTTGGGGCGGGCACCATCGCCTCACCGGACGGCGGCAAGGACACGATCGGGCTCGAAGAGCTTACGGCGGCTTTCACGGGTGATGCTGCCTTGCAGCACATCGAGGTCTCGCACCTGAAAGCCCGTCAGGGCGAGACCAACCTGGCCATCAGCGGGGTGTTCGTGCGCGACAGAAGCGACCTTTGGCAGATCAGGGGCGAGGCCAGTGGGCAGATTGCTGGCGAGGGCAAGGACCCGGTGCAGCCGCTGACCCGGGCCACGTTCGCTCTTGAAGGAAGCGCCCTGAACGTGGCCGTGCTGACCGCACTCGACTTGCAAGGGCCAGGGCTTTCGGTGCAGGGCAGTGGCCGGGTGGAGCAGACGTCCGACGGGCCAACCCTTGTCTCGCGCCTGATCGCAAAGGATTCCCAGGTGAGGGGACTGTTGGCAGCATGGCCGGCGCCGATCACCCCGCCTATCCGCAAGTTGCTGGTTGAACGTCTGGAAACCGGGACCGTCGACAGCCTGACCCTTGTCACGGACATGACCGCTGACGCTGTGCGCGCGGCGTGGGCTGGTGATCCCACGCCCGACGAGAGCCTGCGGGTGGATGTGAGCGCGCGAGGCTTGCGGTTCGTTGTCGGCGAGGGCATCCCCAAACTGCATGATCTGGTGATCAGCGGAGTAGGCACAGGCAGGTCGCTGGCGCTGACCGCAAGCGCCGCGCGCGTCAACCTGCCCAAGGGGCGGAGCTTGCAACTCAGCGAGGGCAGCTTCGCCATTGCCGATACCGCGGCGGCAAGGCCGATCGGACGGGCGGCTTTCCGGACCGTCGGCGGCGTGGATGCGCTGGTAGAGTTGATGGCTCAGCCGGCCCTGCGCGAGTCCGCACCCGCCCAGATAGACCCCGAGAGCGTGAAGGGGCGCATCGACCTGCGCATCAGCCTGTCGCTTCCGCTGGTCGATCATATCGACGCCAGCGATGTGATCATCCAGTCATCGGGGACCATTTCCGGCCTGGCGTCCACGGCACTGATCGGGGATGAGACCCTGGATAACGGCAATCTGGCCGCCACCTACGAGCGTGGAAGCCTCAGCCTCAAGGGCGATGCCCGGATCGATGGCGCAGCGGCCCAGATTGACCTCAGGCAAGACAGGCGTGGTGTTGGCGAAGCGGTCGTGACGCTGAATGTGGATCAGGCCATGCGGCAGCGTCGTGGCCTCGGGCTCAATGGCACGGTGACCGGTCCGCTGGCGCTGCGCGTGGTAAAGCCCCTTGGTCGCAAGCCGGATGCGCCGGCACGGCTGGAATTCGACCTCGCCCGTGCAGTCATCGACGGTGCCCTGCCGGGATGGTCAAAGCCTGCTGGACGCCCGGGCAAGCTGACATTCTCGCTGGTCGAGACCGACAAGGACGGGACAGAACTCGTCGATCTGACCCTCGATTCGAACCCTGTTCTGGTGCGCGGCAAGGCGTCGCTGGATGACACTGGTGCCCTGATGCGGGCCTCGTTCACGCAGGTCAAGCTGTCCCCTGGGGACGACATGCGCGTCGAGGTGCGCCGGGAGGGGCAGATCAGCAAGGTCACCGTGCGCGGGCAAGTGGCCGATGCAAGACCGTTCCTGAAGCCTCCAGCCGGTTCGTCAGCGCCACGGCGGCCAGGAGACGCACCGACCGATATGGACCTCGATCTGGCGATCCCCATTCTGACGGGCTTCAACAGCGAGGTGATCGGCAATGCCGTGCTGAAGCTGGGACTCCGCAACAAGGAACTTCGCCAACTTGATTTTTCCGGCAGGATCGGACGTGCGCCGGTCACGGTCCAACAATCCCGCGAGGGTGCGGCACGGCTGGTGCGGCTCCGCAGCGACGATGGTGGCGCCCTGCTGCGCTATCTCGATATCTACCGCCGAGCCTATGGTGGCGAACTCAGAGTCGATGCCCGGCCTGCCGACGACTACGTGTCGGGCGACGTGACCTTCCGGAACTTCCGGGTGCAGGGCGAGCCCGCGCTGCGCAGGGTTATCGGGGAGCAGTTCAGCCAGCAAGCGCGCGCAGGGCAGGGCGGGAGCCCGTCACGCGAAGTTGGCAATGACGTACCCTTCGTTGGTCTCAAGGGCAGTTTCATCAGGACGCCGTCCCGAATCGAGATCAAGGACGGTGTGATCTGGGGCAACGAGATCGGAGTCTCCGGCCAGGGCTCGATCGATTACGGTCGGGATCGTGTCGACATTGCCGGAACCTTCGTTCCGGGGTTTGCGCTGAACAACGCATTCTCGCAGGTGCCTTTGCTAGGGCCTCTGCTGGGGGGCGGGCAATATGAAGGTCTGTTCGCTGTCAATTTCCGCGTCGCGGGGCCAGTGAGCGCGCCGACGATGACGATCAACCCGCTCTCGGCCATTGCACCGGGCATCCTGCGGCGGTTCGTCGATCCATTCGGCGGGGTGCCGCTTGGAGCCGGAAACACGCCGCTGCGTACGCCCTGATCCCGGAGTCGCGGGCTGTTCAAAGCCATGTTGCACCGTCCTGCACAATGGCGTAACGCCTGCGTCATGGCCCAGCACGATACCATCCTGATCATCGATTTCGGCTCACAGGTCACGCAGCTGATCGCTCGCCGGGTGCGAGAGACCGGCGTGTACTGCGAGATCCATCCCTTCCAGTTCGCGGAAGCAGCCCTTCAGCGGCTTGCCCCCAAAGGCGTGATCCTGTCCGGCGGCCCTACTTCCGTGACGGATGCGGAGAGCCCGCGTGCGCCGGCGGCGGTGTTTGAATCCGGCGTGCCGGTGCTGGCCATCTGCTACGGCCAGCAAACCACCGCCGTGCAGCTTGGCGGGAATGTCGAGGGCGGGCATGCCGCTGAGTTCGGGCGCGCGGATGTCGAGATCAAGGCCCCCAGCGCCCTGTTCGAGGGCGTCTG
The DNA here is from genome assembly GCA_026400565.1 of Hyphomicrobiales bacterium. Lineage (GTDB taxonomy): Bacteria > Pseudomonadota > Alphaproteobacteria > Rhizobiales > Beijerinckiaceae > Allobosea. Next base: position 6,827 of record JAPLOV010000203.1, read on the forward strand.
GCAGGTTGGCGGGCGCTATCCGGTATGGATGAGCCACGGTGACCGCGTCACCGTACTGCCGCCCGGCTTCAGCGTGAAAGCGACATCCGAGAATGCGCCCTTCGCAGTGGCCAGCGACGAGGCGCGGCGCATCTACACGACGATGTTCCATCCCGAAGTGGTGCACACCCCGGATGGAGCCGCTTTGCTGCGCAACTTCGTGACACGGATCGTCGGAGCCAGTACCGACTGGTCGATGGCCGCCTATCGGGGCGAGATGATCGCCAAGATCCGGGCGCAGGTGGGTAAGGGCAAGGTCATCTGCGGCCTCTCCGGTGGGGTTGATTCGGCAGTAGCCGCCGTGCTGATCCATGAGGCGATTGGCGACCAGTTGACCTGCGTTTTCGTCGACCATGGCCTGATGCGGCATGCGGAGGCTGAACAGGTGCTGACCCTGTTCCGCGGCCACTACAACATCCCGCTGGTCCATGTGGACGCGTCCGATCTGTTCATCAATGCCTTGCAGGCTTGCGGGCCGGACCCAGAAGCCAAGCGCAAGACCATCGGCAAGCTGTTCATCGACGTTTTCGAGGCCGAAGCCCGCAAGATCGGCGGCGCTCAGTTCCTGGCGCAAGGCACGCTCTATCCCGATGTCATTGAAAGCGTCTCGTTCACAGGCGGCCCATCGGTGACCATCAAAAGCCATCACAATGTCGGAGGCCTTCCGGCCCGCATGAACATGACGCTGGTCGAGCCGTTGCGCGAGTTGTTCAAGGATGAGGTGAGGGTGCTCGGGCGCGAGCTTGGCCTGCCGAAAGCCTTTGTAGGCCGGCACCCGTTTCCTGGACCGGGCCTGGCCATTCGCTGTCCCGGAGAGATCAACCGCGACAAGCTCGACATCCTGCGCAAGGCGGATGCCATCTATCTTGAGGAAATCCACCGGGCCGGCCTCTATGACGTGATCTGGCAGGCTTTTGCAGTCCTGCTGCCTGTCAAGACCGTCGGCGTCATGGGCGACGGCCGGACCTATGACCACGTGCTGGCGCTGAGGGCCGTGACATCAGTGGATGGCATGACGGCAGATTTCTATCCGTTCGACATGGCCTTCCTCGGCCGCGTGGCGACGCGCATCATCAACGAGGTTAAAGGCATCAACCGCGTCACCTATGATGTGACATCGAAGCCGCCCGGCACCATCGAGTGGGAATGACGCCGCGGTTGTTCCGGATCTGAGGCGGCGCCAAGGACAGATCTTGTGGTCGAGGCAAGGCCGTCATTGGCACTGAACATGGCAGCCCTGAGCTAACTGAAGCGGTGCGCCATGGCGGTTTGGGACCGCAGGAGGCGCTTCACGGAGCGGCTGCCGACCGGATGGCGTCCGCATCGTGTTTGACTGTGGCGGGCTCGAGTGGCGTGATGCGCAGGGCCCGGAGAGCATTCAGGATTACGGCAACGTCGATTGCCTCCTGCAACAGCGCGCCCTGCACCGGGGTGAGATAGCCGAACGCGGCGGCGATCATGCCGAGGACCGAAAGACCTATCCCCGCGACAACACTCTGGACCGCGATCCGCCGCGAAGCCCGCGCGATCTCGATCCCCGGTCCGAGCCTGTCGACCCGGTCGACAAGCAGCACGACATCGGCCGCCTCGGCGGAGGCTGCTGCGCCACGCGCGCCCATGGCAACACCGACATCAGCGGCCGCCAGCGCGGGCGCGTCGTTCACGCCGTCGCCCACCATCATGACCGGCCCGCGCTTGCGCCCGGACAGCACGAGCAGAACTTTCTGATCCGGGGTCAGGTTGGCCCTAAGTCCATCGAGACCGAGCCCCTCGGCCACGCGCTCCGCCACGTCCGCGCGGTCGCCGGTGGCGAGCAGGATGCGCTGAACTCCCTGGCGGCGGAGCCCGTCGAGCATTGCACCCGTGCCTTCACGCAGCGGATCGGACATGACCAGATGCCCGGCCATGTGACCGTCAATCGCCACCGCGACGAGGACCGAGCCGGCAGAGCTGGCAGGATGGGTGCCCGGCGCCACCCCTACGCGGCTGGCCACGAAGCTTTCGCCGCCGACGAGAACCATGCGGCCCTCCACATGGCCCAGAACCCCTTCGCCAGGCATCTCCGTCACCTCCGACGGGACGACCAGCGTCAAGCCCCGCGCCTTTGCGGCCGCGACGATGGCCTGCGCCACGGGATGCGTGGATGCCTGGTCGAGTGCTGCGGCAAATCGCAGGATATCGTCCTCATGCATGCCGTCGTGGCTGTCGATCGACACGATCTGCGGGAAGCCATCGGTCAGGGTACCGGTCTTGTCGAGGATCACTGTACGGACGCGTGCCATCGTCTCTAAAGGACCCGCGCCCTTGATGAGAACGCCGAAGTGCGCGGCACGGGACAGGCCTGCGACCAGCGCCACAGGCACGGCAAGAATCAGCGGGCATGGCGTGGCCACGACCAGCACGGCCACGGCCCTGATCGGATCGCCGGTGAACCACCAGGCGGCCAGGGCAATGGCAACCGTAATGGCGAGAAACCCCAGTGACCAGCGGTCTGCCAGCCGCGACATCGGTGCCTTCGACGCTTGCGCCGCCTCGACCAGACGGACGATCCCGGCATAAGTGCTTTCCGTCGCGCGGTGCGTCACCACCACATCAAAGGCCTTGCCCACATTGGTCGAGCCGCTCATGGCTTCGGCGCCATGCGCCAGCCGCAGCGGCAAGGACTCGCCGGTCAGGGCCGAGGTGTCGACGAAGGCGTTCTCGGACGACACCGTGCCGTCGACGGGAACGACGTCGCCCTGCCGGATCAGCAGACGGTCGCCAGGAGCGATCTCGTCGAGGGGGATATCCTCAAGAGTGCCGTTCCGGTGCCGGGTCGCTGTCCTGGGAACCCGTGACAGGAGATCTTTCATCTCGCGCTTGGCTCGGCCCTCGGCAAAGCTTTCGAGAAAGGTGCCGCCGGCATACATCACCGCAACGACCGCTGCCGCGAGTGTCTCGCCGAACACCAGCGCCGCCGTCATCGAGAGCGCCGCCACGATGTCGAGCCCGACCTCGCCGCGACCGATGCTTCGCAGGATCTCGACCACGAGCGCTGCGAGCGCGGGGACAACTCCGGCGAACCAGAACCGGCTGGCGATGTCGGCCCTGCCGGCGACATAGAATGCGACACCCGCGATCAGACCGGTCACGGCCAGGAGCAGGATTGCGGTCTTGAAGCGATCGGTGCCGGACTGTTCCATTTGGCCCTACCCTCTGAAGGGGTCAGCGCTGCCGGTTTTCGGAAGAGAGTGTCCGTTTCCAGCAGTCATTGCGCTGCGGTCACCTTTGCGCAGGACGATCCCGGCGTCGAGCCCGCATTTCCGTGCTGGCGCCGATCCCTTGTCAGGTCGGGGCCCAAGGGTTGGCGGGTAACGGCCGGGCGCGAGGTCGTCTGGCGCGCTGGCGACATCCGGATGCTGCGCAAGGGCAGGGGTGCGAGAAGCGAATCAAACATGAATTTCAAAGGCTTGACAGGGCTTTCCGAGAACGTCTACCTGTCTTGAAGGACATGCGTGCGCCTCTGGCGCTGTCAACCGATGACTTCGCCCGTCAAGCTCAAAGGAGTGTTCGATGCTGCTGCTCATTCTCGGCCTTGTGCTTTTTCTCGGCACGCATGCGCTCAGCATGGTGCGTGACGTGCGTTCGGGGTTGATCGAGCGGCTGGGCGAGGGCGGCTACAAGGGGGCCTATACAGCCGTTTCGCTGATCGGTTTCGGACTGATCATCTATGGCTTCGGCGCGTATCGCGTTTCTGGTTGGATCCAGATCTGGTCGCCGCCGGTGTGGACGAAGCATCTGGCGCTGCTGCTCAACCTGCCGATCTTTGTGCTGCTGGCGGCCACGAACTCCGGCGGTCGCATTCACGCGGCGGTAAAGCATCCGATGCTGCTGGCGGTGAAGATCTGGGCAACAGCGCATCTGATCTCGAACGGCGATCTCGGCGGCATCCTGCTGTTCGGTGGTTTCCTTGCCTGGGCAGTGATGGCGCGCATTTCGCTCAAGCGCCGCGCCGGCGTGACCCTGCCGGTGGCACCGGGCGGGTTCACGACGCGTGACTGGACGGCCATCGGCGCGGGCCTCGTTCTGTGGTTCGTGTTTGCCCGCTGGCTGCATCCGTGGCTGATCGGGGTTGCGGTCTGGCCAGGCCGGTGAGGGCGGTCTGGTGACCTCCCCGACAGCGGCATCCGTGCCGTTCGGGCTGTACCTGCATGCCACGGATGGCGCGGCGCGAACCGGCGAAATCCGCATGCCGCGCGGTGTGATCCGGACACCGGCCTTCATGCCGGTCGGCACAGCCGCGACCGTCAAGGGCATGTATCCGGATCAGGTCAAGGCGCTCGGGGCCGATGTCGTGCTTGGCAATACCTATCACCTGATGCTGCGGCCGTCGGCGGAGCGCATCGCGCGGCTTGGCGGCCTGCACAGGTTCATGAACTGGCCTTTCCCGATCCTGACCGATTCGGGCGGGTTTCAGGTCATGTCGCTGTCGCAGCTGCGCAAGATCACCGAACAGGGCGTGGTCTTCCAGTCTCACATCGACGGCTCGCGCCATGAGATGAGCCCCGAGCGGTCCGTCGAGATCCAGAACCTCCTGGGCTCCGACATCGTGATGCAGCTCGATGAGTGCGTGTCCTTGCCCTGCGAGGACAAGGTCGCCGAAAAAGCCATGCGCCTCTCACTACGCTGGGCCGAAAGGTGCCAGAAGGCGTTCGGCGAGCATCCGGGCAGGGCGCTGTTCGCCATCGTTCAGGGGGGCGCTTCGGTTCTGCTAAGGCAGGAGAGCGCGCGCACGCTGGCTTCCATGGACTTCAGGGGCTACGCGATTGGCGGGCTGGCTGTCGGCGAACCGCAGGATATCATGCTGGCGATGATCGAGGCCGTCGAGCCGCATCTGCCCAGCGAAAAGCCGCGCTATCTGATGGGTGTGGGAACGCCTGACGACATCTGCGAGGCCGTGCGTCGCGGCGTCGACATGTTTGATTGCGTCATGCCGACCCGGGCTGGCCGCCATGGCCAGGTTTTCACGCGCTTTGGCCGCTTGAACCTGCGCAATGCGAAGTTTGCCGACGACAACAGGCCGCTGGATGCCGCCTCGACATGCCCAGCCGCCAACAGCTATGCGCGGGCCTATCTGCACCATCTGGTCAAGGCCGACGAGATGCTGGGCAAGATGCTGCTGACATGGGTCAACCTGGCCTATTATCAGGATCTGATGGCCGGCCTGCGCGCCGCAATTGCGGCCCGGCGGCTGGCGGACTTCATCGCCGAGACCAGGGAAGCCTGGGTGCGCGGCGATGCCTGACAATGCGCTGAGCGTGAGGCATGCGGCATCTGAATGACGCACCCGCCACCGATCGTTTGCAACCGTTCGACTGAGTGATGAAAATCCTTAAATATCAGAGCTCTAAGTTCGATAGCTCATACATTCAAGTTCGCTGTTGAGTTCCATAATATGTCTTATGCGAATTTCACCATGACGATAACCTGGCGCATTTCCGGTCCGGTTCTTGCCTGTCCATCACTGTTCTGCTCGTTGCGCCTTGCCAAGTCCGGTTGCCTTGCTGTCTGCGGCTGCGGTCCCTGCTGCGGTGTTGAACCGGCGCCCTCTTCGGTCCGCGCATCGCTACAGGTCATGACGCGGCGCGATAGGTCATGACGCGGCGCGAGCTGCGCTCTGGCTGTGTGAACGATCTGCA
>JAPLOV010000086.1:0-70839 GCA_026400565.1 Hyphomicrobiales bacterium
ACCAACGGATCGATCCTGTCTCTCGAAGCACGGCGTGCCTCTCAAGCAGATTGCCAAACGCACCGGCCATAGTCGGCAACTCGTCAGGCAAGTCGTGCGTGGTCTTCGAACTGATGTCTTCCGTATCCGGGAGAGTTCGCTTGAGATGCATCTGCCTTGGCTGGATGCGCAGTGGGATGCTGGCGAACGCAATGCTGCCGACCTGTGGCGGCGTTTGAAGCACAAAGGCTTCAAAGGCTCACTGCGCGTCGTTGGCGAATGGGCCACCCGGCGTCGCCGGGCGGAGAAGGCTGATGCGACAAGCCTGCAGCGTGTCCCTTCTGCCCGTACCATTGCCCGGTTCCGGAATTGGGGGCTCAAGCCTGTGACTGCCGGAACCCGGGATAGACGAAGGCGCCTTTGAGCAGGCCACAGTCTCGCTCCGATACACCCTCGGCCCGCATAACCTCGTACCAAGAGCCTCGAACAGCCGCTTCAATGTCCGTAATGATCGCCTCGGCTTCGGCGCGGGTGAGCAGGAAACGCTCGCATTGGGAAAGCAGGTTGTTCGCGTTGGCGAAGCGGCCCTGGTCACCGCAAATGAGCGCGAGATCGCGTTGTTCCAGGCTCACGGGGGCTGACGGCGTCAAGTCGTAGGCCGGGGAGAGCTTCCACTCCCGGGCCTTGGCAATGATCGCGTGGTTGCGCGGATGATCGTCCGTGTTCGAGATGAGCGCGTTGAAGCACATGCGCCGGAACAGTTCCTGTGCCTGCTTTTTGGGCTCCGCACAGGCCCGGCGCAGTTCTTCGGCCAGGATCACATAGGACCAGAGTTCCCGTGAGCGGTGGCTGTCTTCCGCGCGCAGCAAGGTCAACGCACTCACCATTCGGGCGCGCAAATAGCCTGCTTTCGTTTTCTCCCGGTCAAACCGCTTCACGAGGAGAATGTCGCGTCCGCCAATGGTGACGACACGGCTTTCAGACGTCGTCAGTCCGCACCGCCGCCCGAGCACGAGCATGCTGTGCTCGACGCGTGCGTGATTCCACTTGTCATCGGTGCGGTTGAACTTCGCGATCCACAGGCCGGTGTCGTCCTCGACGACCGCCTTTGGCCGCGCGCCGCCCATGGACGTCCCGATCAGGAGAAGCTCTTCGACCTGGGCGGCGATGGGCGTCGCCGCCATGTCTTCTTCCTGCACGAGGTCATCCGCGATCTTCTGCAATTTCGCCAGATCAAGCGTTTGATTGAAGTCGCGCCGGGGTGCCGGCGGTTCGGCACCAAGGCCGAAGCCAAGCGCCCCCGCCCTGTCGTCCGGGGAGTGCAGCAGGTAATCGAGTTCGCCAAACTGGGCGATCCCCGCATGGCGCTCGATGACACGGCGGCCCCAGTAATCCGGGCCGGCATCGCGCAGCGCCCCGAACACGCCCCCCATGCTCGCCGTCTCATAGGTCTTCGGCGCGAGTTTGAGTTCCACCGGATCGAGTTCGACGGCATCGGCCCGGTCGCGATAGCTCCGGCCATAGACGAAACGGCCGATCGCGGTCCCGTGTCGGTCACGGTCGAGGACGAAACGGCCCGCCGTCACCGGCGCCGTTTGATCGGGAAGGGTGATGTAGACGTAGCATTCCTGGGGACGGGCATCAGAAGTCATCGCTCAGCCCCTTCGATGTGCCGGCCTTGGCGCGCTCGCGGGCTTTCCCGAGCGTCTTTCCTTCTTCGTCCCGATCCGGATCGGCGACGTCAGACAGTTGGTCGATGAGGCCGAGGCTCCACAGCATGGCTGTGTAGATGGCGATCCCGGTGGACGGCTTTCCCTTTTCGGCCGCCGAGACGACATGGCGTTCCACGCCGATCTTCTCGGCGATTTCCTGAATCGACAGGTTGCGCCGTAGACGGGCCGTCCGCAGGTTTGCGCCCAACCGTTTCAGGGCTTGTTCCACCTGATAGGGGGGGGCACTCAGAAGAGGGTTCCGCGCAATCATGGTCGCTCAAGGCTCCTTAATCTGTTATTTTGGCATCTTAAGATACCATAGTGACTTTCTGATCAAATTTCAAGAGGGTGGAGCCTCAAGCGCCCAATATCGGCTTTTTTGGAGCTTCAAGATACCATAAGTCTCGAAATAGACGGACCTGAGGCCGTCAGAGCTGGCTCGTCAGTATCTTGTCGTTCACCCGCTCGACCAGGTCTTTGACATGGCTTTCCGACAGGTGGGCGTAGCGCTTCACCATCTGGAGCGTCTTGTGTCCCAGCACTTCGGCGATCTCCACGAGGCTCGCGCCATTCATGGCGAGGTAGCTCGCCGTCGAATGCCGTAGGTCGTGAAACCGGAAATCCGAGATTTTCGCCTTCTCGCGCGGTGTCTCCCAGGCCGTGCGGATGTCGATCGGCGCCTGACCATCGGAACGCGGGAACACCCAGCGTTGCGGCGGGGCCTCTTCGAGCTCTTCGTACAGCGCCTTCACCTTTGCCAGATGATCCGTCAGGAGTCCGTGCAGGCTCTTCACGACGGGGACCGCCCGCGTCTCGCCGTTCTTGGTGTCTCGCAGGATGGCGGAACCCCGCTTCAGGTCGAGGTCGTTGAAGGTCAGGTCGAGGACTTCGCCTTTCCGCGCGCCCGTCGAGAGGGCGAACACGACGACAGGATAGAGGTGGGTGTTCTCGCTCGCCTTGCAGGCGGCGAGCAGGGCGGCCCGCTCGTCATCGCCCAAGAAGCGTGTCCGTTCGTTTCGGATTTTCGTGATCTTGTTGACGCCATCGACCGGGTTGCTGCCGGTCCAGCCCCATTGCCGCGCGTACTTGAAGAGCAGCGCGATCGAGTCCCGATAGTGCTTCATGGTCTTGGGGCTCTTCGGCGGCAGCTTCGCCGGCGCCGGCCACGTCGCCTTGCGACCGCGCTTCGGCTTGGCCTCGGCACCATCCGCCGTCGTGTCGTCCTTGGGCTTCCGCCGCTGGTCGCCGGCAGCTTCGAGTTCGCCGAGCTTCTTCGAGATCAGCTCGGCGTCGAAATAAGCGAGGGCGTATTCGCCAAGCTCCCGCTCCCAATAGGCCAGGAAGGAGCCTTCGGCCCGCTTCGTCGTCTCCGCCTTCCGTAAGAAGACCTCCGTGCGGTAGCGATCGACGACATCCTGGAGCGTCTTTGTCGCCGCCGTCTTGATGACGTTCTGGAACTCGCCCTTGCGGATGGCCGTCTCGGTTTCCTGTGCCCACGCCTTGGTGTCCGTCAGACGGTCGAAGCTCCGCGTCTGCGTCGGAAACCCCTTCATCCGCACTTGAACCCGATAGGTCGGGCCGCTCTTGCCCGCACGCTTCTGGATGTTTGCCATAAGGTTGCCCCGAGGAACGACCGCAGCGAAATTTGGCACACTGAACACAACAAATTCCAAGAACCGGCTCGATCCCTCAATTTCGTTAACCACCCAAAATCAATAAGTTACATCTTGGTCGCTGTTGGCGTTTGTTGCAAAATTTTCGTTCCCGCTTGGCTCATAACCTGAAGGTCGTCAGTTCAAATCTGGCCCCCGCAACCAAATAAACGCTGCAAAATCAGTGTCTTATAAAAAAGCCCCGATCTTCGGATCGGGGCTTCTTTCGTCTTGGGGGCAGTTTGGGGGGCAGTAATCCTCAACAGAGGCCGTCGCGCCTCAACATCTGCCAATAGCGATCTGCGCGCTCGAGGTAGAGGTTGCAGGCTCGGGAGCCGAGAGTCGGCGCCGTGAACTGCCGCTGCTGTTGATGGAAACCGCAGATTCTGGCTATTCTACCGCGCGTCCCGATTTGGGGAAGGCCTCATTTTCCCTGAACGATCGCGACCGTTCCGAAGAGCTCTTCGACGGCTGTGATCACCGCGTTCGCCAGCGGGAGATGTGCCTTCTCTGCCTCCCATACGGATCGGAAGCGATCCACTGTTTCTCGGGCGGTCGAAACGACGAGCTTTTCCGGAATGCGGGCTTTTGCCGCCATGTAGCGAAGCTCGTCGATCGATAGCTCGACCATCTTGCGTGTTCGGGCGTAATTCAGAGCTGCGCTATCGTCCTTGATGTAAGGGATGGTCGAGAGAAGGTCATAGGCCGGTGCGAGCATCGGCGTGCGCCCATCGGGATAAATCAGCGACCAGTTTTTAAGGTGCATATCGGCGTTGCCGATCAGCGTGCTGAACACGAGACGCCGGAAATACTCCGCAACATCGGCGTCCGTCGTTTCGATCGCCAGCACCTCGGCGATGCTGCGGTAGTTCCGCTTCTTGTATTTGTCGTCCGGGAAAACGCCGAACACTTGCGCGAAGTCCTCAATATGAACGGGGCCGTTCTCCGTGCGGTCGAACCTCTTGATCGCAAGGGCCTTACCGCGCAACTCACCGATACCTTCCGGAATGTTGGCGATCTCGCCAAGCTCCAGGAGACGGATTTCTGGCACGTCCATGCCCATCTTCGAGGCGATCGTCATCATCGAAAATTCGTTCTCGGGCACGCCCGCAAACTGCTGGGATGGGAGTTTCACGATCCAGGAACCGCCGACGCCTTCGGCTGGAATCGTCAATCCACCTGCTTTGCCCACATTCTTGTAGGCTGAGAATTTGAGCTGCACACCAGCAAGCGAAAACCGCAACGCATTGCTGCCATTGGCTGCGATTGCATCTGCGGCTTCCGGCGGCATGGCCTCACCTTCAGCTGGATGGATCGAGAGTGCGCCTGGTAAGTCCTGACCCAGCGCCCAGAGCAGGAAAAACTCGCGCTGCTGATTTACGCTGGCGCGTTCGGCAAGATATTTGCGGAGCGGACCCTCCGGCAGAAGGTTTGAAAAGAACGGCGGGATCACACGCTGCGTCGGCGCAATTCTGGTGAGGAGACCGCCCATGTCATCCTTGAACGACAGACTCAAGGTCGGGCGATTTTCATCTGCTACGTAGCTATCGTTGAAAGCGAAAATTGTCCTATCGCCCGGCAGAAGCGTCAGACTGCCAATCGATTGATTGTGAAGGCGAACATCGAGAATGGAGACGTCAGGCATCGTCATCCTCATCGATGGCATACGCCGGTCGCGGTCCGTCGCTCGGGCCGTGCACAAGCGTGTTGCGCCGTAATGTCCATTCTCTGGCGATATTTCGGAGTCGGCTGGAACTGGCTTCATCCGCCACAAGTGACTTGAGGCGATCAGCATCCCGCCTGATCATATTAAGATCAGCAGGAGACAGCCGTACGTGCCGGAAAGACTGCAGATCACTCTGCATACGATCGAGGAATGCGCTGTCACCAAATTCTACCTGCTTCTTTTTTATTATGCGGGCCGCACGATTGAGCTCTTTCAACGCGAAGGTAGGCGATTCTCGTTCCGGTCTTGATACGGCCGTGAGGTTTTTGATGGCCGGTATCATCTTTCTTGGCACGAGCACGAGTTCCAGATCGAGTGCTCGGGCTATCTGAATCAGTTTTGATAGTCCGGGCTCCAGCGTACCACTTTCGATCTGAGAGATATGGCTTTGGGATATCCCGGCTTTCTCACTCAAAGCGCGCTGGCTCAGGCCTGCCGAGCTGCGGGCCTCTTGGAGAAGGTTGATGACCTCTTCGCCGACGTAAGACATGATCAGAATACCGTATCAATTGCCAATTATTATCAGAATAATATATCAGAAATAAAGTTCTGTCAAGAAATAATCAGAATGCTGATATTTCCTCGCTTAAAATCAGAATTCTGATTGATAAAGCGCATTCATAGCATTGGAAGCCGCCGCCGCTGACGGACAAGACAGTGGAAGTTCGAAGCCACAGCGGGCTCGACCGACGGCCGGTGAAACACATTTCCACGTAAACGCTGAAGCGATTCGAGCTCCCGATCCAGACGTTTGTCGTGTTCCCGGATCTGACGGTGGAGCGATCGGCGTTCGTTCAACTGACGATCGATGAGCACCTGCCTCTCGCCGACATCGCGCTGCATAGCCGCTGAAAGCTCTTCCTCATTCTGGCGCCGGATCGCAGCGTGACGACCGGTGATCCGGTCCCAGATTCCTTTTAGCAAACCCTTGCTGAAGCGGTCATGTCGGATGCGCGTCTCTTCGACCTGGCGCACCGCCTGCAATTCCAGCTGGATCCGGCGTTCATGGCGCTGCCAGCTGACCAGCTTGCGCTTCTGCTCGTAGAGGCCGAGCCGTGCCTGCTCGAACTCGTTTCGTGCCTCCAAGGCGAAGCGCTGGAGTTTGGCATCGACCTGTTGCGCGAGGCGCGCCTTCACCTCATCAACGCTCGGAAATGTCTCGGGATGGCCGAGCCGCGCATTGACCTCTTTGGTTTTGACATCGGCCCAGCGCGCAATCGCATAGACCTCTCCCAGATGGTCGATGGCGACAAAGCTCCGGCGATCACCACGCGCGAGAGAATGGCCCCGCGCTTCCATCGACTGCGCAAACGCCTTCCCTGAATCCGAAACGGCCCAGCAATCCTGGAAGATAGTTTTGATCGAACGCGGATCGCGCTCGATCCGCTTGGCCTGCTGCCACTCTTCGCGGGAGAAGTTGAGCGGGTTGCGTTCCTCGCTGTTCACGAGGCCGCGCGGCATCGTCCAGCCATGCTCGATAAAAGGCTCCCGCGAAATATCGCGTAGCTTCAGTTTGAAGTGCGGCAGGTTCACTGCCCGCATCTCGTCGGCCTTGATACGTGACCAGACGCAGTGCGCATGACGTCGACCGTTCTTCTCGTGGAATACGATTACGCGTGGATGGCCGTTTAGGCCGTTGCGCTGCTCGATCGTTTCGATCGCGCGTTCGAAGGCGGCAACACCGACCTTCTCGGTTTCGGGTGGGCTGATTGAGACGCCAAAAAGGTACTGTCGGCACTTGGTGCCCTTGCTGATCGCGTAGGCCTCGCGAAACGCGCCGACCACGTCATCAGCGATAAAGCCGCGTATCTCATGGACCTGGACGTGATCGTTTTCGTCCTCACGCAAAAGATGGATCGCGAGGGCTTTGGCTCCTGCCCGCTGGCTGGCTTTAAGTATCATCACCGCCCCCTTCGATCAGGCCGAGGGCGACCATCAGGCGCTGGCGGATATCGAGCGTTGCACTGCACGCAGAACGGATTGCGGCTTCCGTCTCCGGTGTGACGGGCAGCGCGCCGACGCGTGCTGCCTTCAGCATCTCGCGCAGCATGGCGCCAATACGTGATCTCGGTCACGCTGATCACTCGAACAGCTTCGGCAACGGATTTACCCTGACACCAGGACATCGACCTGACGTGTCCTTCGGATCGCGACGATCCCTTCGGGTTTGTGACGCCTTCTTGGCATGGATCAGATCCTCCTCGTCGCCAAAAGACATATTTCAAGGTGGACCAGTCCATTGGGGGTGGATCAGTCAGTTCAGATCTGGCCTCCGCAACCAGATCAAGGCCCGGCCCAATGGCCGGGCTTTTTCGGTTTTGCTTCTGAAAAGAATCCAGCCTTTGCTTCGACGTGCTGATGTGGCTATCTTTTGTCGCCGGGCTGCCTGATCCGGCCTGCGCCTGTTCAGCCTCTTGCGATTTCCCGCCCCGCCATGGTTCGACGTCCTTCGATACCGCTCACCTCAGTCGGCTGCCAGATTCCTTCGGGGTTCTGGTCATGAGGTTTGTTCGTCCCGCGCGGAGCCCCGGCAGGCAACCTGTCCTGATGATCCTGCATCAGGAGCATTCCACGCCCGGGCGCGTCGGGCGCTTCCTGATCGAGCGCGGTTATCCGCTCGACATCCGCCGCCCTCGCTATGGCGATCCGCTGCCGGCCACCATGGCGCACCACGCCGGAGCGATCATTTTTGGCGGCCCGATGAGCGCCAACGATCCTGATGATTTTGTCCGGCTCGAAACAGAGTGGATCGGCACGGTCCTGCGCGAGGCTGCGCCCTATCTGGGCATCTGCCTCGGTGCCCAGATGCTGGCCAGCCACCTTGGCGCGCGCGTCTATGCCCACCATGAGGGCAGGGCCGAGATCGGCTACTACCCGCTGACCATCACCGACCATGGCGCTGCGGCTGAGGCCAGGCTCAGCCGGCCCTGGCCGCGCCATGTCTACCAATGGCATCGTGAAGGCTTCGACTGTCCGACGGGAGCAATATGCCTCGCGACCGGCGGGGATTTCCCGATCCAGGCCATCCAGGCCGGCAATGCAGCCTATGGCATCCAGTTTCACCCTGAAGTCACGCCGGCCATGATGTATCGCTGGACCACGCGTGCGCATGAACGGATGGCCATGCCCGGCGCCCAACCGCGCGATGCTCACCTAGAAGGCTGGCACCTGCATGACGCGGCCGTCGCAGCGTGGCTCAACGCATTTCTGGATCATTGGCTTGCGCTCAAGGAGCCGGCCTGATGCCTCGATCGTTAAATCTGGCAAAAGCCGCAAACTGGCCGGATCTACGCGGGATGATCTGGTGGAGCTGAGGGGATTCGAACCCCTGACCTCTGCAGTGCGATTGCAGCGCTCTCCCATCTGAGCTACAGCCCCAGGAAGACGCGTTCTAGGCTGGCTAGGTCGAGGCTGTCAATTACCGCGCTGGCCGCGGGATGGCGCTCTGTCGCATAGGCGTTCGGGATCGGCTCTGAGAAACTGGCTGGCGAGGGCGGCATATATCCAGATCGTGCTTTCTTGCGGAGCAAACGTCCGCGCCTCCGCGCAAGACCTCATTGACACACGCAACCTACCGGAAGATCCGCCATGCAATCTGTTCTTGATGTCCTTGACCTCGCCCTCAACCTCTACACCTGGCTGGTCATCGCCTCCGCCATCTTCAGCTGGCTGGTCGCTTTCAATGTCATCAATGCCAGCAACGACGTGGTGCGCATGGTCTGGGATTTCCTGTATCGCGTCACCGAGCCGGCCCTGAGGCCGATCCGGAAAGTCATGCCCAATCTGGGCGGGATCGACGTATCACCGATCATCCTGCTCCTGATCATCTTCTTCCTGCAAAGCGTGATTGCGCGCTACCTGAGGCCGCTCGTCTTCTGACGAAAGATCGGGCCTTCTCTCAGCGCCATTGCAAGGCGAGATAGACCAACCCTGCCGTGATGAACGGGAAAGGCAGGCTGACAAGAATCCTGAGGCGCACGAACCAGGATGGCATGAAGGGCAGTTCCCAGATCAGCATGCGGTTGAGGGTGTAGAGGGACCAGCCGGTGACAAAGCTCATGACCTGCGGCAGGCCGGCCCCGGCTTTCAGCGCAGCCGCTCCCAGCGCGAAGCCGACCACGGGCCCGCCAGGCGTGAGCGCCCCGGCCAGAGCAGCGAGTGCCACCCCCAAAATCCCCGATCCCGACCCAAAAAGGCCTAGGATCTGGTCCTGTGGCAGGGCTTTGGCGATGAAACCCGAACCGATCACGCCCAAGGCCAGCCGGGGCAAAAGGTGCAGGATCTCCCGGGTTGCGGCCTGCAAGGACAGGCCGAGCGTTCCGTCGCGTCGTTGCCATGCGGTCAGCATCAGCCACGCCACAAGCGCATACAGGATGATGGTCAGTCCGATCAGGATCATGCCGGTGGCGTCCTGTCCGGGGCATCAGCCGGGATGGTTACCGGGATTTTGCGCGCCAGCCAGCCGGCTGCGAGCGGCATCCAGCACGACAGAACGGCCCGAAGCATGACGACGTCGGCCCCGAAGAACGGCAATTCCCAGATCAGCATGCGGTTGAGGCCGATCAGCAGCCAGGCCGTAACAAAGGCGACAGCAGCACCCCGGTCGGCCCCGATCACCAGCAGCGCCGCGGCCAGCGGAAACACCGTGAAGGGCCCGGCCGGAAAGACGAAGCCGACGAAGGCCGCGATCAGCAGGCCGCGAAAACCGGAGCCGGCACCAAGCCAGCGCACGATCACCTCGCGTGGCACGAGGCGGCGGATCAGTTCACCGATGAGGGTGCCGGCGATAACCTTCGGGATGATCTCGATCAGCAGCCAAAGGTCATCGATGAAGATATGGCGGACGACCTCCGTGCCGTCACGCTGCCAGACGATCGCCAACGAGACGGACGTCAGGACAACGATGAGCCAGAAGCTCCAGTCGAACAATCGGCGTGGGGAGGCTTGCTGCAAGGCTGGCTCGCGGGGACATGAAAAAAGGCCAGGCTGTGTTGCCTGACCTCTTCATTCTTGTCGCCGATCAAGGCTGCGCGCAACCGCAGCCTTCGCATGGCAGGCAGCAAGGCCTGCGCGGTCAGGCTTTGACGCCCGCTGCGGCCAGATCGATCTCGGCCACCAATTGCTGATCGAGATTGAGGGAGGCACCGAGGTTGGCGAGAAAATCCACCTCGTGCTGCGTATCCGGCTCAATGGCGAGGCGTGCAGCCGTGTAGACCTGCGCTGCCAGTTCGGGCGTCGAGGCGGCAGCCGCGATGTCTTCGAAGGAGGCCGGATTGGCCATTTCGTGCTCGAGCCAGGCATTGCCTTCGGGATCGAAGCCGGCTTCCGTCAGCCCGCCTATGATCGCCTGGCGTTCTGCGGCATCGACAAGGCCGTCCGAAGCGGCGGCGGCGATCATCGCCCTGATCAGCAGGATCGCGGTCTCGTTGCTGGCGGCTTCCGGTTCGAAGCCGGAGCCCGTCGGTGCCGGCAGCGCCGGCGTGCTGGCATCGCCCATGATCGGGCTGCCAGCCTGATGGTTCTGGTAGGCCTTGTAGGCGAGGCCGCCGATCAGCGCGAGGCCGCCAAGCGCTGCTGCCGAGCCGACAACCGAACGGCCCGTCTTGGAGCCGAGCACGAGCGCTGCCAATCCGCCAAGCCCGGCGCCGGTGAGCATCTGGTTCTGACCTGCGAACTCGCGGGCCCGGTTGAGAAGGTCACCTGCCTGGGTGCCGGCGAGCCGCCCCTGCAACTGGTCCATCGCGCCGCTGGCTGCCTGGCCGGCTTGCCCTGCGAGCCCCCCAGCCTGCTGGCCTGCATTCTGGGCACCCTGGCCAAGCTGGCCCAGCACGGAACCGAGCATGCCGCCCAACCCGCCGCCGGCACCGCCTGCTGTCTGGCCAGCGTTCTGCGCACCTTGTGTCACCTGTCCGAGCACGGAGCCGAGAAGGCCACCGAGGCCGCCACCGGCTGCGCCGCCCTGCTGCCCGGCCTGCGAAGTGGCTTGCGAGCCAGCACTGACCAAAGCATCGAGAAGCTTCTTTGCGTCAAACATCATGATCTCCCTGTTGTGCCGTCCCTGGCACCTTGTGGGTTCATGTAATCATTCAAAAACGTCATACCAGTGACGCGCTTCATCTCATGACGGCAAAATTGCCGATGCGGCGCGCGCCAGCGCGGTGATCGCGGCAAAATCACGGCTCTTGACCAGCCCAGCGGGCGCGATCCAGGAGCCGCCGAGGCCGACGACGTTGGGCAAGGCGAGATAGGAAGGCGCCTTGCCGGCGTCGATGCCTCCCGTGGGGCAGAAGGCAATGTCCGGAAGCACCGGGTGGAAGCCCTTGAGCGCTGCGATTCCGCCAGAACTTTCCGCAGGGAAGAACTTCAGCGTCATGAAGCCCATTTCCCGCATCCGCATCGCCTCCGACACCGTGGCGATGCCCGGCAGGAACGGCACAGGACAATTGGCCGCGACCTCCGCCAGCGCCGGCGTGACGCCGGGGCTGACGAGAAAGCGCGCACCCGCCTCCAGGGCTGCTGCCGCCTGCGCCCTGTCCATGACGGTGCCGACCCCGAGCACCGCGTCCGGCACAGCCTTGGCAATGGCCCTGATCACAGCCAGCGCATTGGGGCTGCGAAGGGTCATCTCCACAATCGGCAGGCCTCCCGCCACCAGGGCACGGGCGAGGGCCACGCCATCCGCCGGATCATCGACGCTGACGACAGGCACGATCCGGGCAAGCTTGAACAGGTCGCGTGCGGCAAGCTGGGCCGGCGTGGAGGCGATCATGGCTGGGTTCCTTCCTGGCTTCAGCGCCTCGGTCTTGCCTGTGCTGGCAAAGGCAGGCCTGATGTCTGTTTGAGGGTTTCGAGCACGATCTCGGAACGAACGCGCGCGACGCTTTCATGGGGCAGGAAGACCTCGTTCACAAGTTCCGACAACTCGCGCAGGTCACGCACCACCAGTTTCAGCAGGTAGTCCGCCTCGCCGGTCAGGGCATGGGCTTCGAGGACAGCCGGCGTAAGCCGCACGAGATCACGGAAACGGCGGGCGTTGTCGCGCGAATGGGTATCGAGTGCAACGTGGATGAACACCGTGACGGCGAGGCCGATGCCATCAGGATCGATCAGAGCCCGGTAGCCCTTGATGATGCCGGTTTCCTCGAGCCTTTGACGTCGCCGGGAGACCTGACTGGCGGAAAGCCCGATCTGATCGGCAAGGCTGGCATTGGTGAGCGAGGCCACATCCTGCAAGGCTGCCATCAGCCGCCAGTCGAAGCTATCCAGCGTGGTGATTTCCTGCATACAGGCACTCATCTTCGCACCAAACACGCATCAAACAGGCAAAAGCCCTGTTCATCGCACGGTCTGTGCACCAGCAATGCGCTATCTTGCTGTTCATGACAACGTCTGTCCAGAGGAGGACCGCCATGGGACCGTTTCCGCACGATGCTGCGCCGCCGGCCATCACACCCGCCAACCCGATGGGCACCGACGGTTTCGAGTTCGTTGAATTCGCCCACCCGGAGCCCGAGGCGCTGAAGGGGCTGCTGGTAACGATGGGGTTCGTGCCCGTCGCCCGCCATCGCTCCAAGAACGTCACGCTCTATCGTCAGGGCGATGTCAATTTCGTCGTCAATGCCGAGCCCGATTCGTTCGCACAGCATTTTGCCGCCGAACACGGCCCCTGCGCCTGCGCCATGGCCTTTCGCGTGGTCGATGCCAATTTCGCCTTCCAGCGCGCGATCGAACTGGGTGCCGAGCCGTTCGAGGGCAAGGTCGGGCCGATGGAACTCAACATCCCGGCCGTGAAGGGCATCGGTGGGTCGCTGCTGTATTTCGTCGATCGCTATGGCGACAAGGGATCAATCTGGGACATCGACTTCGTCTGGACAGGCGAGCGGGATCCCAGGCCGGAGCCCGCCGGCCTGTATTACCTCGACCACCTGACGCACAACGTCCATCGCGGCCGGATGGATTTCTGGGCGGGATTCTATGAGCAGCTGTTCAACTTCCGCGAGATCCGCTTCTTCAACATCGAGGGCAAGCTGACGGGCCTGATAAGCCGTGCCCTGACCTCGCCGTGCGGCAAGATCCGCATTCCGATCAACGAGAGCCTCGATGACAAGAGCCAGATCGAGGAATATCTGCGCGCCTACAATGGGGAAGGCATCCAGCATGTCGCCATGGGCTCGCGCGACATCTACAGCTCGGTCGAGGCGCTGCGCGCGCGCGGCCTGCCATTCATGCCCCAGCCGCCGGACACCTACTATGCGCGTATCGACGGGCGTGTTCCCGGCCATGGCGAGGATGTGGCGCGGCTCCATGCCAATGGCATCCTGATCGATGGCGAAGGCGCGGTGGCGCTTGGCGACAAGGAAGGGCGGATGAGCAAGGTGCTCCTCCAGATCTTCTCCGGCACCGTGCTCGGTCCGATCTTCTTCGAGTTCATCCAGCGCAAGGGCGACGAAGGTTTCGGCGAAGGCAATTTCCGGGCGTTGTTTGAATCGATCGAGGAAGATCAGGTCCGGCGCGGGGTTCTCAGCGCCGCCGGGTGAGGACCGTCCCCGGGCCATGAATTCGGCGGCGTGCAGAAGCGCTCGAACAGCAGGTTGCCCGTCAGGCGCGGAGCGATGATTGAGCCTGCGCGGGCGAGTTGGCGGATGACCTGCAAACCGGGCTGTGCCCTCTGCATCCCTGCTGTTCATGGTTGAACATGAGTGTTCAACCATGAACGACAGTGCTCAGCCTTGAACAAAATCAAGAGGCGACTGTGCCGCAAAGCAGTGCGGTGACTGATTCACAGGGACATGGCGAAGACAGGTCGGGGCAGCAGACCGACGCTGGGCTGATGCCTTGGGACATGCCGCGCTTTCGCAACTGGATCGCGGTCGCCAAGGTGCATGGGCTGGTTGAGAAGGCGATGGCTGCGGGCCTGGCGCCTTTGCTGTTCAAGCTGCCGCACGATGACATCACGATGACATCCTGTCCAATACCGACAGGTTTTCAGGCCTGACCCGGCAGGAACTGGCAAAGACGACATGCTGGTGGGCCGCTCCAACCTGTCGATGCTGCTGCCCGAGCCTGAGCGGCGGGGGCTGGTGAACCGTGTGATGGACAGCGAGGACCGGCGGGTGAGATGGCTTTCACTCACCGGCAAGGGTGGGATGCTGACCTTGCGGGCCCTCAAGGTGCAGGTTCAGGTCATCGAAAACAGGATGGCAGCGTTCTCGGCTGAGGAATGCGAGGCTTCGGGCGACCATATGCGCCGGGATGGGCATCACATGCTGGCCAATCCGCTGTCAGCGGATACAGCGCTCTGGCCGGAACAAAAGATGGCCGCCTGGAGGGCGGCCATCTTCTTGTGCCTCAGCCCCGCGCCGTTACCGCGCGGGCTTTTCGTGTGGTGCATCGCCCCGGGTCTTCCAAAGCGAGTAGATGATCCCGGCGGCGATCAGCAGCACCGTGATGCCGAGCGAGTATTCCGGCGGAAACTTGCCGACCAGATTGTTCCAGAAGATCTTCAGGCCGATGAAGACCAGAACGATGGCCAGCGAGTATTTGAGATAGTGGAAGCGGTGGACCATGGCCGCCAGCGCGAAATACAGGGCGCGCAGACCGAGGATCGCCATGATGTTCGCCGTGTAGACAATGAACGTGTCGGTGGTGATGGCGAAGATCGCCGGCACCGAATCCACCGCGAAGACCAGATCGGCGATGTTGATGACGACGAGCGCCGGATCGCCCTCCGGCACGAACAGCATCTTGATGCCGGTCGCGATCAGAAAGGCGCCGAAGAAGTAGAGGATCCAGCTGTAGTTCTGCACCAGAGCAGCCCCAACCGCGATCATGATACCGCGCAGCACGATGACGGCCAGGATGCCCCAGACCAGTGCGCGATACTGATATTTGCGCGGGATGGCGAAGAAGCCGAAAATCAGTGAAATCACGAAGACATTGTCGATCGACAGCGCTTTTTCGATGAAGTAGCCGGTGAAGAAGGTGATGCCGGCATGCGTCTGGTCCGATGTGGTTATCACACCCGCTTCGTAGGCCCACCAGATGCCCGCGCCATAGATGATCGCAAAGCCAAAATAGAAAAGCGACAGCCACAGGCTTTCCGTGATGCCCATCTCCTTGTCTTCCTTGTGCCAGACTCCCAGGTCGAACACGAGCAGGGCGATGACGATGGACAGAAAACCCGCCCACATCCACAATGGTTTGCCGAGCCATTCGGCGATAAGCATGTCAGGCATTTGCCGGATCCCGTGAGTTGAGTGAACGTCCGGTCCGGCCTGTCACCTGGACTTGCCGCATGGACGCATCAATGAAGCTACGTTGGCTCCGACATCACGGGGCGTTCGGATGATATCAACGAACGCCTAGCCGCCAGAGGGGCCCGGTCACCAACTGTACTGATCTGGGGCGCTTCGCCGCAATGTCAAGGTTTCGCCACGATGTTGGGAATCGCATCGCCTGATTGTGGCGATACCGGCGAATGGAAACGCCAAGTGTGATGAACACAAGTATGATGAAGATCTGTGCAATCGCACTAAAAATGTGCATCTGATGCCTGCTGCATCGATGGAGCCCGGCGCTGCAATGCCGGTCCCGTGGAGCTGACGCGCATCTGGAGCGATGCCGGGCGGCACGGACCTTGCTACACTTGACCTGAGCCAGACTTGTGGTGTGATGTCCCGCACGCGAGAGCCAACCGATCCCGTGCGGCCTTTCCTGTCCGGTTAACAGACCTTTTCAGAAGCCAACCATCCTGATCATCCGGTCAGGCCTTGATGTGGAGTTGCCTGTCGATGACCTCCCTTGTGTCCCTTGCCCGCGCCAAGGCGGCGCGTTTCATCCGCCGGGCCGTGCTTGCCGGTGCCGGCGCAGCTGCGCTGCTCCTTGCTGCCGTGCCGCAGGCGAGCGCCCAGACCGCGATCCGGTTCACGCTGGACTGGCGGTTCGAAGGGCCGTCGGCACTGTTCCTGATGGCCATCGAGAAGGGCTACTTCAAGGCCGAGGGTCTCGATGTCACCATCGACACGGGCAACGGCTCGCGTGAGGCGATCCCGCGCGTAGCCTCCGGAACCTATGACATGGGCTTCGGCGACGTGAATTCGCTGATCCGCTTCCGCGACGAGAACCCCACCGTCGATCTGAAGTCCGTGATGATGATCTATGACAAGCCACCCTTCGCGATCGTCGGGCGCAAGTCGCGCGGAATCACCGCTGATGTGAAGAGCCTGGAAGGCAGGAAGTTCGGCGCGCCGGCTGCGGACGCAGCCTACGCCCAGTGGCCGATCTTCAGGGCCGTGAACAAGCTCAACGACGCCGCCATGAAGTTCGAGAACGTCGGCTTCCCGGTGCGCGAGCCGATGCTGGCCTCCGGTGAGGTGGACGCGGTGTTCGGCTTTGCCAATTCGTCCTACATCAATGTGAAGTCGCGCGGCGTGCCGGTCGATGACATCGTCACCATGCTGATGGCCGACTATGGCGTCGAGCTTTACGGCAACGTGATCATGGTCTCGCCGAAGTTCCTGGCCGAGAAGCCGGAGGCCGTGCGCGGGTTCCTGCGGGCCCTGACCAAGGGTGTGCGCGACACCGTCAAGGATCCGGCGGCAGGCGCTGCGCTGGTGATCAAGCGCAACGATGTTGCCCGCCTCGAGGTCGAGACCGAGCGACTGAAGATGACGGTAGACCAGAACGTGATCACGCCCTGGGTCAAGGCCAACGGGTTCGGCGGCATCGACAAGGGCCGCTGGAGCCGTGCCCTCGACCAGATCGGCCTGACCTTCACCTTCAAGGACAAGGCCAGGGCCGGCGATGCCTTTACCGATGCCTTCCTGCCCGGCGCAGCCGACCGCGCCATGTGACCTGCCCCGTTATGAAGCGGGCTATCTGATCTTGATCTGGTGCCGGCCCGGTCTTGCGGGCCGGTGCCAGCCTTTTGCTCCTTGTCAAGCATGGGTTGCCTTTCTGCCAGACAAAGCCCGTCTCCTCGCCCGCTCCTGCGGATCGGGGAAAGCCGATGGGTGATTGCGCCCTCAACCTGGACGGTGACCCATGAGCTACTTCGTTGACGTGCAGAACGTCACCCATGTGTATGGCGGTGGTGACGGGACGCCGGCAGTCGAAGACCTGACAGTGCGCGTCCGCGAAGGCGAGTTTGCGGCGCTTGTCGGCCCGTCCGGATGCGGCAAGTCGACGATGATGAAACTGGCGACGGGCCTGCAATTCCCGAAGAGCGGAACGGTGATCGTGGATGGCGCCGAGGTGGCTGCCCCGTTGAAGATCACCGGCATGGCTTTCCAGAATCCCGTGATGCTGCCGTGGCGCACCGTGCTCGACAACCTGCGGTTGCCGCTGGAAATCGTCGAGCCCCATCGTTCGCGCTTCCGCGCCCACAAGCATGAATATGTGGCGCGTGCCGATAACCTGTTGCGCTCGGTCGGCCTTGCCGGCATGGGCGAGAAGTTCCCGTGGCAATTGTCGGGCGGCATGCAGCAGCGTGCGTCCTTGTGCCGGTCGCTGATCCATGAGCCGAAGCTCCTGATGCTTGACGAGCCGTTCGGAGCGCTCGACACGTTCACGCGCGAGGAATTGTGGTGTGTGGTGCGTGACCTGCATGCGGAGCGCGGCTTCACGGTGATCCTGGTGACCCACGACCTGCGCGAGGCGGCGTTCCTGTCCGATCGCATCTACTGCATGAGTTCCCGCCCCGGGCGGATCATCGCCGAGCGCGAGGTCACCTTGCCGCGCCCGCGCGATCTCGACGTGACCTACACGCACGAATTCGCCGATATCGTCCAGGACCTGCGCAACCAGATCCGCAATGCGAGAGTGGCCGTCTGATGGACCGCAAGACTTCCCTGAAGCTGGCGCCTTACCTGTTCACGATCGGATTTTTCATCCTCTGGGAGGTCGCGTGCCGGGTGCTGAAGGTCTCGACCTTCGTGCTGCCGCCACCGTCCGCCGTCTGGAGTGCGATGGTCCAATATCAGAGGCCACTTCTGATCAATGCCTTCCACACCCTGTGGATGACGACGGCCGGCTTCGGCCTTTCCGTGGTGTTCGGCATCGCGCTCGGGCTGATTGTCGGCTCATCACGGTTTCTCTATGCCGGCCTCAACCCGCTTCTGGTTGGCTTCAACTCGATTCCGAAGGTTGCCGTGGTGCCGATCCTGGTGATCTGGTTCGGAGTTGGCTGGCTGCCGCCGGTGCTGACCGCTTTCGTGATCTCGTTCTTTCCGATCGTCGTCAACATGGCGACCGGGCTTGCCACGATCGAACCCGAAACCGAGGACGTGATGAAGGCTCTTGGCGCCAGCAGGCTCGACATCATGACCAAGGTCGGGATCCCGCGCTCGATGCCTTATCTGTTCGGCGCGCTGAAGGTCTCGATCACGCTGGCCTATGTCGGTTCGGTGATCGGCGAGCAGAATGCGTCGAACCTCGGCATCGGCAACCTGATCACGCGTGCCTCGGCCGATTTCAATGTGCCGCTGATCTTCGCGGCACTGATCGTCCTCGCCATTCTCGGTGTCTTCCTCGTCGTCATCGTCGACATGATCGAGGCGAGGACCACGAAGTGGGCGCGGCGCTCCCAGATGTCGAACGCCTGAGCCCTGTCGCAGCTGGGGGGCATCGATAGCCGTCACACTGCCCAGGCAGGGCTGGTGAGAATGGCGATCTGGGTCAGCCAGCCGATGATCCACAGCACCGAGCGGAGCGTGGCCGTATCGGCAACATAAGCGGCGGCATAGCCGATGCGGGCAGCCACGAACAGCACGGCAAGGGTATCGATCGTGCCTTGCGGCGCCTTCATCAGCATCGCTGCGAGCACGGCAGCGGCAAAGAAGGGAAAGGCTTCATAGCTGTTCTGGTGCGCGGCATAGGCGCGGCGGCGGTGCCCGACAAGGGTGTTGGCCCAATCCCGGGGATTGCGGTTGTCGAGGCCTGGACCCCATTTCGCCACACCGGCCATCACGACGGGCATGATCCCGGCCAAAAGAACGCACCACAGGGCAATCGGCATCGTTCGGCTCCTTCGGCCCCGTGATGACAATACGCGGCCTGGCCAGGAATGGATCGAAAGCACCCTCCAGCAGGTTTCCGGTGCCCCGCTCTAGAGCGGAATCCGATGTGATTGCATCAGGTCGTCCGCCCTAGCCCATTGTCTTGGCGTCATCTTTATCCACCAACCGGAGCCTGCCTGACGGGATGAGGCTCGAGCGCCGTGCATACCGGGTCTGGGCATCGAGGATCGCACCAAAGGCGCTGGCCGTGTTGGCGAGAGCCTCCGCCATTAGACTTGACGGTGTCGAGATATCGAGCCGGGCCAGTCCATGGGTCTCGCCATACAGACGCTGCAGCATCACGCCATGGCGTCTTGCCAGCGCCTTCATGGCGAGATTGTCGGGATGGCACATCACATCCAGCACCGACATGCCGCGGTTCCGCGCGGACAGGAGCACAGCCGCAAACAGGCGGCTGCCGATGCCTTGCCGGCGCCAGCCCTTCTCGACGCTGAAGGCCGCTTCGCCGTGCTGCCGGGGAAAGTCGAGAAGCCCCTGCAACTCACCAGTGGCCCGCACCACGCCATCGACGCAGCACGCATGGACCAGCCCGCCGACACAGAAGCTGCGGCCGGCGTAGGCGCGCAATGCCGCGTCGGTCATGGTCATGCCAAAGCGCCAGCGCCGTGCCTCCGGCTCCAGACGCAGCAGGTGTGCGACGTAGGCTTCGCGCTCATGGGGCCAGAGCTTGCGCACGGTCACGCGCCCTGCAGCCGGCGCGGCCTCAGCGGCATATTCGATCATGGCGTCAGGATCAGTCATGTCGTGTCGTCTCCTTCGCGGATTGCGATGCCTCGATGAGGTCAACGCCCAAGATGAAAAAACGACTCCCTAGACATCTGCATTATGCCGCATCGCAACATAAACGGCAATGGTAACACATGCCCATGGTAACACTTGCCCACGCCCTGTCGCCGCCGCCTGCCCGCTGCCGGGAGCGGTTTCCTGAGATGCCCATGCCGTCTCGCGCGGTCCTTTCTGTCACCCGGTCCTTTCTGTAACCCGGTCCTTTCTGTAACCCTTGCGCGCCAGGGCCGGTTCGCGGAATGTCGTCCATGAGGCCGGGCAAGAACGGGACACGGGGAGACATGGCATGTCGATGGTGAGATTGCTGGACGACGATGAACTGTCACCCGCCGCCGCTTCTGTGTTCGCGGACATCCGCGCCACACGCAACACGGCCTTTGTCGGCAATTTTTGGCGCGGGCTTGCCCATGACCCGGCCCTGCTCCGGCGGACCTGGGAGAGCGTCAAGGACGTGATGACGCCGGGTGCTCTCGATGCTCTGACCAAGGAAATGATCTATGTCGCCGTGTCGATGGCGAACAGTTGCGAGTATTGCATCCGTTCCCACACCGCGGCTGCCCGTGCCAGGGGCATGAGCGAGGCGCAACTGATGGAACTTGTTGCGGTGGTCGGCATGGCCAGCGAAACCAACAGGCTGGCGACAGGCCTTGTGATCCCGGTCGACGAGGCTTTCCGCGATCCGCCGCCGAAAGCCGCCGAAAGCCGCGAGCGGAGGCCGGCATGAGCGCGGATCGGCTGCCGCCATGCAAACAGGTCGTGCATTTGTTCTACAAGGGCCCATGGGACCATGCTGACAGGAGCCTTATTCCGGAGATCTTCCATCCTGATCTCACGTTCCGGGGTTCGCTCGGGCCAGTTCTGGTCGGCCATGAGGCCTTTGCCGGCCATGTCGACATGGTGACGACCGCCCTTGGCTCCTGCACCTGCGACATTCTCGAACTGGAGGAGGAGGGCGAGACCGTCTCGGGCAAGCTCAGGTTCCATGGCATTCATCGCGCGCCGCTGTTCGGGCATGCCCGTCCGGCCGGCATGGCTGGTGGTTTGGTGCACCGATCTTCCATTTCGAGGGCATGAAGGTGCGCGAGCTATGGGTTCTGGGCGATATCCATGGATTGTTGGCACAGCTTCGCGGCGATTCCCCAACCCAGCCGGTCTGACCAGCAGATGCGTTGTCGTGGCCGGCAACACGCGCTATCAGGCGTCTGACCTCCGAAACTGCCGCTGCAAGGCCTGTTCGTGCCGAATTCTGCCGCCATTTCCCTGATCGACCACTACGACGCGCTGGTCGCCACCGGTGCCATCGAACGCGATCCGGCGCAGGCGCTTCTTGTGCAGCAACTGGAAGACCTGGCGCTGCGACTTGGCGAGCGCGCGCTGGCCAGCAAGGGCCGGGCGCTGGGCTGGCTGTTTGCCAGGGGGCGGCCTGAGCCTGTTCCAATCAAGGGATTGTACATCTGGGGCTCGGTTGGTCGCGGCAAGACCATGCTGATGGACATGTTCTTTCGGCGCGTGAAGAACGTGACGAAACGGCGGGCGCACTTTCACACCTTCATGGCCGACGTGCATGCGCGCATCCATGCCTTCCGGCAACAGGTGAAGGCCGGCCAGATCAGGGATGGCGATCCGATCGCGCCAACCGCACGGGCCATCGCTGCGGAAGCGACCCTGCTGTGCTTCGACGAGTTCGCCGTCACGGACATCGCCGACGCGATGATCCTGGGCCGGCTGTTCAATGCCCTGTTCGCAGAAGGTGTGACGCTGGTGGCCACGTCGAACGTGGAGCCCTCTCGGCTGTATGAAGGCGGGCTCAACCGCACGCTGTTCATGCCGTTCATCGCCGAGCTTGGCCGTCAGGTTGTCGTGGCTCAGCTGGATGCCCGCACGGACTTCAGGCTGGAAAAGCTTGCTGGCGCTCTCGTCTATCACCAACCGCTCGGGCACGAGGCCACGGCTGCGCTCGATCAGGCCTTCGTGCGGCTGACCGGGCAGGCCGATGCGCCGCCGACCACGTTGACCGTGCTCGGCCACAGCCTCGATCTGCCGCATGCTGCCTTCGGCGTGGCACGGGCTTCCTTTTCGGATCTGTGCGGGCGCAGCTATGGCGCGCAGGATTTTCTTGCGCTGGCCCGCCAGTTCCATACGCTGGTTCTGGACAACGTGCCGTTGATGCAGGCGGAGAACCGCAACGAGGCCAAGCGCTGCTGATCGTGTCGGCGGCGGCGGAACCGCATCAGCTGTATCACGCCGACCACGGGCGCGAGGCCTTCGAGTTCGACCGGACGGCGTCGCGCCTGATCGAGATGCGCGGCGAGGACTACCTGACGCTGCCGCATGGACGCGGCGCGACCACGGCAAGCAGCAGTTCGACCGGGCTGGTGGAGACCTGATGGCATTGATGCCGCAGACCAAGGAGCCGACCGACATGCGCCTTCTGGCGCTGGCGTCCGAGCACCTGAAGCTCATGGGTGCGCGGCGGCTGACCGTGGTGGCGATCGCGGAAGCGGCGGGCATGACACACGCCAATGTCTACCGCTATTTCCCGTCCAAGCAGGCCCTGATCGATGCGGTGGTCGATGCCTGGATCAAGTCCGTCGAGACGCGCCTGACCGACATTGCGGACGGCCCGGATCCTTCCGATGACAAGCTGGAGCGCATGATCCTTGCCCTGGCAAGGGCGAACCGCGATGGTCTGGGCGAGAATCCTGCGCTCTATGCGGCTTTCCGCGATGCCATGGTGAAGCGCCGGCCGGTGGCGAGACGGCACCGGTTGCGGGTGCGGACCCTGCTTGACCGTGTCATCGACGAAGGCATCAGCTCCGGCAGTTTCGAGCCACGTGACAAGGATCGGGCGGCCGTTTTCGTGCTCGATGCGTGTTTCCGTTTCGTGCATCCGGTTGCGGTGGAACTGGAAGGGGATGTTCCGCAGACCCAGTTCGACCAACGTCTGGCCGGCATCGTCAAGGTCATACTGAGAGCCCTCGCCAGCGGTGCGATCTGAACAAGAGTAGTTTCAAATGACAAAAAATGTTATTTGAAACCAGTATTTTCGCACTTAACCTTTCGTTTACAGCTGCTCCCTGATCAAGGGTCAAGTTATTGAATTAATTGATTCTTCAATCGATCCAACAGATCACCGGCAAAGCGCGCCCCGGAACCGGGTCGTCATGCCCCAGCTTGTCCTTGGCCTGCCGTCGAGTCACAGAGGCGCCGGTTTTGCGTGGCTGGTCGATGTGGCACTGCCGATCAACGGGGTTGCATGTCTCTTCCAGCTCACGTTCCGTCAAACCAAACGGCAAGGTCTGCCACGCGACCATGCCCGATCACAGACCTGGAAGGAATGGCTCCATGGCCCGCAAGAAGATCGCCCTGATTGGTGCCGGACAGATCGGCGGAACGCTCGCCCATCTCGCCGGATTGAAGGAGCTGGGCAATATCGTCCTGTTCGACATCGCCGAGGGCGTTCCGCAGGGCAAGAGCCTCGATCTGGTCGAATCGTCCGCGGTCGATGGCTTCGATGCCCTCTACAAGGGCACCAATGACTATGCCGACATCGCTGGTGCCGATGTGGTGATCGTCACCGCTGGCGTGCCGCGCAAGCCGGGCATGAGCCGCGATGACCTGATCGGCATCAACCTGAAGGTCATGAAGGCCGTCGGCGAGGGCATCAGGACCTATGCGCCAAAGGCGTTCGTGATCTGCATCACCAACCCGCTCGATGCGATGGTTTGGGCCCTCCAGAAGTTCTCGGGCGTGAAGCCCAACATGATCTGCGGCATGGCCGGCGTGCTCGATTCCGCCCGCATGGCCTACTTCCTCGAGGAAGCGACCGGCGTTTCGATCAAGGACATCAAGACCTTCGTGCTCGGCGGCCACGGCGACGACATGGTGCCGCTGGTCCGGTATTCGACGGTCGGCGGCATTCCCCTGCCTGACCTCGTCAAGATGAAGTGGATCACCCAGGAGAAGGTCGACCAGATCGTCGAGCGGACCCGCAAGGGTGGCGGCGAAATCGTCAACCTGCTCAAGACCGGCTCGGCCTTCTATGCTCCGGCTGCGTCAGCGATCGCCATGGCCGAGAGCTATCTCAAGGACCAGAAGCGTGTCCTGCCCTGCGCCGCCTCGCTGAAGGGAGAATACGGCGTCAAGGGCATGTTCATCGGCGTGCCGGTGGTGATCGGCGGCAAGGGCATCGAGCGCGTCATCAAGATCAAGCTCAACAAGGACGAGCAGGCGATGATGGACAAGTCGGTGGCCTCCGTCACCGCCCTGATCGAGGCCTGCAAGGCCATCGATCCGTCCTTGAAGGACTGATTTGCCGCAGTCGGCGATCGGCCGTCGACCGTCGCAAGACGTGTCGGCCGGGACGGTTGAGCGACTGCCTCCTGCCCACTGACGATTGCCGTTCCAGAGGAACCCGACATGAACATCCACGAATATCAGGGCAAGGCCGTTCTCAAGGAGTTCGGTGCGCCGGTCTCCAAGGGCTTTGCGGCCTTCACGGTGGAGGAAGCCGAGGCCGCTGCCAAGCAACTCCCCGGCCCGCTCTATGTGGTCAAGAGCCAGATCCATGCGGGTGGCCGCGGCAAGGGCAAGTTCAAGGAACTGGCCACCGATGCCAAGGGCGGCGTGCGCCTCGCCAAATCGATCGACGAGGTCAAGGCCCATGCCCGGGAGATGCTCGGCAACACGCTGGTTACGATCCAGACCGGCCCGGCCGGCAAGCAGGTCAACCGCCTCTACATCGAGGACGGGTCCGACATCGAGAAGGAATTCTACCTGTCGATGCTGGTTGACCGCGAGACCAGCCGCATCGCTTTCGTGGTCTCGACGGAAGGCGGCATGAACATCGAGGACGTGGCGCACGACACACCGGAGAAGATCATCACCTTCTCGGTCGATCCGGTCACCGGGGCGATGCCGCTGCATGGCCGCAAGGTCGCCAAGGCGCTGGGGCTGTCGGGCGATCTCGCCAAGCAGGCCGAAAAGCTGGTGGCACAGCTCTACACCGCCTTCGTCGCCACCGACATGGCGATGCTGGAAATCAACCCGCTGATCATCACCAAGGATGCCCAGCTCAAGTGCCTTGATGCCAAGATCTCGTTCGATTCGAACGCGCTCTATCGCCATCCCAACATCATGGCGCTGCGCGACGTGAGCGAGGAGGACGACAAGGAAATCGAGGCGTCGAAATATGACCTCGCCTACATCGCGCTCGACGGCACGATCGGCTGCATGGTCAACGGTGCCGGCCTGGCCATGGCCACGATGGACATCATCAAGCTCTATGGTGCCGAACCCGCCAACTTCCTTGATGTCGGCGGCGGTGCCTCGAAGGAAAAGGTCACGGCGGCCTTCAAGATCATCACGGCCGATCCGGCGGTGAAGGGCATTCTGGTCAACATCTTCGGCGGCATCATGAAGTGCGATGTCATTGCCGAGGGCGTGATCGCGGCGGTCAAGGAAGTCGGCCTCAAGGTTCCGCTGGTGGTGCGCCTCGAAGGCACCAACGTCGAACTTGGCAAGAAGATCATCAACCAGAGCGGGCTGAACGTGATCTCGGCGGACGATCTCGATGACGCGGCGCAGAAGATCGTCAAGGCCGTGAAGGGCTGAACGGGCTGCCGCTTGCGCTGATCTTTGCGTTGATCGTGTTCGTGATGGTGATCGCAAGGCGACAGTACAAGAGCTACTCCAGCCATCTCGCCGAGGTGACCCGGATCAATGAAAAGAACCGGGTACTGGGGCGCGAGAACCACGAAATCGCACGGCATAGCCTGATTGTTCTGAAAGAAATCAAGACCTTACTGGAAGACAGGAAACCCTGATGTCCATCCTCATCGACAAGAACACCAAGGTCATTTGCCAGGGCTTCACCGGCAAGAATGGGACCTTCCATTCCGAGCAGGCCATTGCCTATGGCACCGTGATGACCGGCGGCGTCTCGCCGGGCAAGGGCGGCTCGGTCCATCTCGGGCTGCCGGTCTTCGATACGGTGGCCGAGGCTGTCAGCGCCACCGGCGCGACGGCGACCGTGATCTACGTGCCGCCAGCAGGCGCCGCCGACTCGATCCTGGAAGCGATCGATGCGGAAGTGCCGCTCGCGGTCTGCATCGCTCGCGGTCTGCATCACCGAAGGCATTCCGGTCACTGACATGATCAAGGTCAAGCGCGCCCTGATCGGTTCGAAAACGCGGCTGATCGGACCGAACTGCCCTGGTATCGTCACCGCCGGCGAAAGCAAGATCGGCATCATGCCGGCCAACATTTTCAAGCCCGGCTCGGTCGGCATCGTCTCGCGCTCCGGCACGCTGACCTATGAGGCGGTGTTCCAGACAACGCGCGAAGGCCTTGGCCAGACCACGGCTGTCGGCATCGGCGGCGATCCGGTCAAGGGCACCGAGTTCATCGACATGCTGGAGATGTTCCTGGCCGATCCGCACACGACCTCGATCATCATGATCGGCGAAATCGGTGGCTCGGCCGAGGAAGATGCCGCGCAGTTCATCAAGGATGAGGCCAAGCGTGGCCGGAGCAAGCCAATGGTCGGCTTCATTGCCGGCCGGACCGCCCCCCCCGGTCGCCGCATGGGCCATGCCGGTGCCATCATCGCTGGTGGCAAGGGCGGCGCGGAAGACAAGATCGCAGCCATGGAAAGCGCCGGCATCAAGGTCTCGCCCTCGCCGGCACGCCTTGGAAAGACCTTGGTCGACGTGCTGAAGGGCTGAGAGGCTTGCTGCCGTGAAGATCAGCGACATTGCTTTCGTGACAACGGACTGGGCCAGCCTCGCGCCGACCCAGCACTCCGGCGATGAAGGCGTGGCGCTCTGGCGAACGCAGACGTTCGGCCCTGAAGACAACAAGATCAGGGTGCGGATGGTGGACTATTCGCCGGGCTACGTCTCCGACCACTGGTGCCAGAAAGGGCATGTCCTGTTCTGCATGAGCGGAGACCTTGAAACGACACTTGCCGACGGACGGGTCTACACGCTGTCCGCTGGCCAAAGCTACCAGGTCGCAGACGGGGCGGAGCCCCACCGTTCGCGCAGCGTCAGCGGCGCGAGACTGTTCATCGTGGATTGATCCGGAGATATCCAATGGGACGCCAGGACGCCAACGACGTTTTTGCCCAGACTTCGTTCCTCTACGGGGCCAATGCTGGCTACATTGAGGATCTTTTTGCGCGCTACCAGGCCAATCCGGCCTCGGTCGATGCGGACTGGCAGGCTTTCTTCGGTGCGCTGAAGGACGATGCGAAGGACGCCACCACCGCGTCCGGCGGCGCTTCGTGGCAGCGCCCGAACTGGCCAATCCATGCCAATGGCGAGCTGATTTCGGCGCTCGATGGCAATTGGGCCCAGGTCGAGAAGAATGTTGGCGACAAGCTCAAGGGCAAGGCGCAGACCAGGAGCGTCGAACTCAGCGAGGCGGATGTGCAGCAGGCGACGCGCGATTCGGTGCGCGCCCTGATGCTGATCCGCGCCTACCGCATGCGCGGCCATCTGCACGCCCAGCTCGATCCTCTCGGCATCGAGGCCAAGAAGGCCAACGAGGAGCTGGATCCGGCATCCTATGGCTTCAGCGCCGCCGATATGGACCGCAAGATCTTCATCGACCATGTGCTCGGCATGGAGTTCGCGACCATCCGCGAGATGATTGCGGTGCTCGACCGGACCTACTGCCAGACCATGGGCGTCGAATTCATGCACATCACAGATCCGGCCCAGAAAGGCTGGATCCAGGAACGCATCGAAGGCCCGGACAAGGAAATCGCCTTCACCCGCGAGGGCAAGCGCGCCATCCTCAACAAGCTGGTCGAGGCCGAGGGCTTCGAGAAGTTCATCGACCTCAAGTATACCGGCACCAAGCGCTTCGGCCTCGATGGCGGGGAATCGCTGATCCCGGCGCTTGAGCAGATCATCAAGCGCGGCGGCAACCTCGGCGTGAAGGACATCGTCCTGGGCATGGCCCATCGCGGCCGCCTCAACGTGCTGACCCAGGTGATGAGCAAGCCGCACCGCGCGCTGTTCCACGAGTTCAAGGGCGGCTCCGCTGCGCCCGATGATGTGGAAGGCTCGGGCGACGTGAAGTATCACCTCGGGGCCTCATCGGACCGCGAGTTTGATGGCAACAAGGTTCACCTGTCGCTGACGCCCAACCCGTCGCATCTGGAAATCGTCGATCCGGTCGTGCTCGGCAAGGTCCGTGCCAAGCAGGACCAGCTGGCCGATGTGGTGGCGATGCCGCCTTTGCGGGCCAGGGCGTGGTGGCCGAGTGCCTCGGCCTGTCGGGGCTGAAGGGTCACCGCACCGGCGGTTCGATCCATTTCATCATCAACAACCAGATCGGCTTCACCACCTATCCGCGCTATTCGCGCTCCTCGCCCTATCCGTCCGATGTGGCAAAGATGGTGGAAGCACCGATCTTCCACGTCAACGGTGATGACCCGGAAGCGGTGGTGTTCGCCGCAAAGGTGGCGACCGAGTTCCGCCAGAAGTTCCACAAGCCGGTGGTCATCGACATGTGGTGCTATCGCCGCTTCGGCCACAACGAGGGCGACGAGCCGGGCTTCACCCAGCCGCTGATGTACAAGAAGATCCGGGGCCACAGGTCGACGCTGGAGCTTTATGGCGCCAAGCTGGTCGCCGAAGGCACCGTCACCGAAGCTGAAATCGACGCCATGAAGGCAGACTGGAAGAACCGGCTCGAAGCCGAGTTTGAGTCGACGCTCGGCTACAAGCCGAACAAGGCTGACTGGCTTGACGGCAAGTGGGCCGGTCTCAAGGCGATCAAGGAAGATACCGACGATCCGCGCTCCGGTGCGACCGGCGTGCCGGCGGCGGTGCTGCGCGAGATCGGCGAGAAGATTACTGCCGTTCCGGCCGGGTTCAGCGTGCACAAGACGATCCAGCGTTTCCTCGACAACCGCAAGAAGGCGGTCGAGACCGGCGAGGGCATCGATTGGGCAACCGGCGAGGCACTGGCGTTCTGCTCGCTGCTGCTGGAAGGGCACCCGGTGCGCCTCTCCGGCCAGGACTGCGAGCGCGGCACCTTCTCCAGCCGCCACTCGGTGCTGATCGACCAGGAAACCGAAGGCCGCCATACGTCGTTCAACCACATCCGCGAGGGCCAGCCGCGCTACGAGGTCATCAACTCGATGCTGTCGGAAGAGGCTGTCCTGGGCTTCGAGTATGGCTATTCGCTGTCGGAACCCAACGCGCTGGTGTGCTGGGAAGCCCAGTTCGGCGACTTTGCCAACGGCGCACAGGTGGTGTTCGACCAGTTCATCTCGTCGGGCGAGCGCAAGTGGCTGCGCATGTCGGGTCTCGTCTGCCTGCTGCCCCACGGCTATGAGGGCCAGGGACCGGAGCATTCCTCCGCCCGTCTCGAGCGCTTCCTGCAGATGTGTGCCGAAGACAACATGCAGGTCGCGAACTGCTCGACGCCGGCCAACTACTTCCACATCCTGCGACGCCAGCTCAAGCGCGAGTTCCGCAAGCCGCTGGTGCTGATGACGCCCAAGTCGCTGCTCAGGCACAAGCGCTGCGTGTCGGATCTGGCGGATCTCGCCGAAGGCTCGACCTTCCACCGGGTGCTGCGCGACGATGCCGAGACCAGGAAGGGCGAGGCCATCAAGCTCGCCAAGGATGCCAAGATCCGGCGCGTCGTGCTGTGCAGCGGCAAGGTCTACTACGATCTTTACGAAGACCGCGAGAAGCGCGGCATCGACGATGTCTACCTGCTGCGCGTCGAGCAGCTCTATCCGTTCCCGCTGAAGTCGCTGGCCAACGAACTGGCGCGCTTCAAGGGTGCCGACATCGTCTGGTGCCAGGAAGAGCCGAAGAACATGGGCTCGTGGAGCTTCGTCGAGCCCTATCTCGAATGGGTGCTCGGCCACTGCGGGGTCAAGGCCAAGCGCGCGCGCTATGTCGGACGCCCGGCATCGGCGGCCACGGCTACGGGCATGATGTCCAAGCATCTGGTCCAGCTCAAGGCATTCCTCGATGAGGCTTTCGCGGCCTGATCCTTTTCCTGACGCACACAGAAACGAAGGCTCACTGACATGGCCACTGAAATCCGCGTACCCACGCTCGGCGAATCGGTCACCGAGGCCACGATTGGCAAGTGGTTCAAGAAGCCCGGCGACGCCATCAAGGCCGATGAGCCGCTTGTCGAACTCGAAACCGACAAGGTTACGCTCGAAGTCAATGCTCCTGCGGCAGGTGTGCTCGGCGAGATCGTGGCTAGGGAAGGCGAGACCGTCGGTGTTGCAGCCCTGCTTGGCATGATCACGGCGGGCGGCGCTGCCGCTGCCCCCGCTTCCGCCCCGAAGGCGGAGCCTGCCAAGGCCGCAGCTCCTGCCCCTGTTTCCGCGCCTGCGCAGCCGGCGACGGCCAAGGCCGCCGATTCAGGCCCCGCCGTGTCGCGTCTGGCTGCCGAGAGCGGCATCAATCCGGCGACCATCGCCGCTTCCGGCAAGGACGGCCGCGTCACCAAGGGCGACATGCTGGCTGCGATCGCCGCCGGCCCCGGTGTTGCAGCCCCGGCAGCGCCAGCGCCCATCGTGGTGCGCGCGCCTGTCGCGGTGGATGACGCTTCGCGTGAAGAGCGCGTGAAGATGACCAAGCTGCGCCAAACGATCGCGCGTCGCCTGAAGGAAGCCCAGTCCAACGCCGCAATGCTGACCACGTTCAACGAGGTCGACATGGGCCCGGTCATGGCGCTGCGCAACCAGTACAAGGATCTGTTCGAGAAGAAGCACGGCGTGAAGCTCGGCTTCATGGGCTTCTTCGTGAAGGCCTGCGTGCAGGCGCTGAAGGAACTGCCGGCGGTCAACGGAGAAATCGACGGCACCGACATCATCTACAAGAACTACTACCACATCGGCGTGGCCGTCGGCACGGACAAGGGCCTGGTCGTGCCCGTGGTGCGGGAGGCCGACCAGCTCGGTATCGCCGGTGTCGAAAAGACCATCGCCGATTTGGGCAAGCGTGCCCGCGATGGCGCACTGCGCATCGACGAGATGCAGGGCGGCACCTTCACCATCTCCAATGGCGGGGTCTACGGCTCATTGATGTCGACGCCGATCCTCAATGCGCCGCAGTCGGCCATTCTCGGCATGCACAAGATCCAGGAACGGCCCATGGCCGTCGGTGGGCAGATTGTCGTGCGACCGATGATGTATCTGGCGCTGAGCTACGATCACCGCATCATTGACGGCAAGGAAGCCGTGACGTTCCTCGTGCGCGTCAAGGAAAGCCTCGAGGACCCGGCGCGGCTGGTGATGGATCTGTGAAGCGGCGAACGCGCGCGCCGCACCAATCTCACCTGACGTCTGCGGAGTTCCAGGCATGTCCTACGATCTGATCATCATCGGCACCGGCCCCGGCGGCTATGTCTGCGCCATCCGCGCGGCCCAACTCGGGCTCAAGGTCGCGGTGGTCGAGAAGCGCAAGACCCATGGCGGAACCTGCCTGAACGTGGGCTGCATCCCCTCAAAGGCGATGCTGCATGCGTCCGAGATGTTCGAGGAAGCGGGGCATGGCTTCGAGGCTCTCGGCATTCAGGTTTCGAAGCCCAAGCTCGACCTCAAGGCAATGATGGCCCACAAGCAGGACACGGTGGACGCCAACGTCAATGGCGTCGGCTTCCTGCTCAAGAAGAACAAGGTCGACGCCTTTCACGGCCTCGGCACGATTCTCGCTGCCGGCAAGGTGCAGGTGAAGGCCGAGGACGGCACATCGCAGGTGCTGGAGACAAAGAACATCGTCATCGCCACGGGCTCCGAACCGGCCAGCCTGCCGGGGATCGAGATCGACGAAAAGACCGTCGTAACCTCGACCGGCGCGCTCGAGCTTGGCAAGGTGCCGGGCAAGATGCTGATCATCGGTGCCGGCGTGATCGGGCTGGAACTCGGCTCGGTCTGGGGCCGGCTCGGTGCGAAGATCACCGTCGTCGAGTATCTGGACCGGATTTTGCCGGGAATGGACACCGAGGTGGCCAAGTCCTTCCAGCGCATCCTGGAAAAGCAGGGCATGGCGTTTCATCTGTCCTCGAAGGTCACCAAGGTCCAGCAGGGCAAGGGCGGCGCCAAGGTCACGGTCGAGCCTGCTGCCGGTGGCGAGGCGACGGTGCTGGACACGGATGTCGTGCTCGTCGCCGTGGGGCGCAGGCCCAACACCGAAGGGCTTGGGCTGGACGCGGTCGGTGTTGCCATGGAACGCGGCAAGGTCACGATCGGACACCATTACGAAACGAATGTGGCCGGCATCTATGCCATCGGCGACGTCGTCAAGGGTCCGATGCTGGCCCACAAGGCCGAGGACGAGGGCGTTGCCCTGGCCGAGATCCTTGCCGGCAAGGCAGGCCACGTGAACTATGACGTGATCCCCGGCGTGGTTTATACGATGCCGGAGGTCGCGTCCGTCGGCCATACCGAGGAAGAGCTGAAAGCGGCCGGCATTGCCTACAAGGCCGGGAAGTTCCCCTTCACAGCCAATGGCCGGGCCCGCGCCATGCGCGCCACCGACGGGTTCGTGAAGGTGCTGGCCGATGCGGCCACGGACCGGGTGCTGGGGGTTCACATCATCGGGCCGAATGCCGGCGACCTGATCCATGAATGCGCCGTGCTGATGGAATTCGGTGGATCGTCCGAGGATCTGGCACGCACCTGCCACGCTCACCCGACCCTTTCGGAGGCTGTCAAGGAAGCGGCGCTGGCGGTCGAGAAGCGTGCGCTGCACATGTGAGCCGGCCGCAAGGTCCGGTCCCGGGCGCCGGCCAAAGGCTCTTGGTTTCCATCAAGATTGCAAACACCATCGTCTGTTCCAAGGGTGCCTGTTCCCAAGGACTGGTCCCAGGGGTGACAGCGGCCATGGGCTATGGCTATACTCCAGCCATGCCCAACACTGCTCGTCTTGCCGATGATGTTCTTTCTGCCCTCTCCAGCCGGCGGCAGATCCCCCCGCTGACCAGCACGGTCGGGCTTGATGTGGCGCAGGCCTACCGGGTCTCGCGCGCCGTCACCGCTCGGCGTGTGGCCCACGGCGAGGTCGTCGTTGGCCGCAAGATCGGGTTCACCAACCGCACGATCTGGGACGAATACGGGGTTCATAAGCCGATCTATGGCCCGGTCTATGACAGCACGCTGCGTGAGGTCGAGGGCATGATCGGTGGTGTTTCGCTGGCGGCACTGGTCGAGCCACGCATCGAGCCGGAGATCGTGCTGGGGCTGAGTTCAGCACCAGAAGCGGGCATGGACGCCGCCGCCCTGATGGACTGTATCGGCTGGGTTGCCCACGGCTTCGAGATCGTGCAGTCGCTGTTCCCGGGCTGGGTCTTCAAGGTCGAGGACTGCATCGCTGCATTCGGCCTGCATGGGGCGTTGCTGCTCGGGCCGCGCCGCCTGCTCGCCGACCATGAGCGGGCGGACTGGCTCGTGCGGCTCGCGGACTTCAGTGTTCACCTGTCACGCGATGGTCTTGACGTCGATGTCGGCCATGCGTCCAACGTGTTGGACGGCCCGGTCCATGCGCTTCGCCATCTGGTCGAGACGCTGGCTGCGGATGCTGATGCCAGCCCGCTCAGGGCTGGCGAGATGATCACCACCGGAACCGTGACGCGCGCTTTCCCGGTTCTGCCTGGCGAACGCTGGACGACCCGGCTTGTCGGCCTCGACCTGCCCGGCATGGATGTGACCTTCGCGTGATGCGGCCATTGCCAGCGACGCAAAGCCACCGTCGCCTCACCCCGCATTGCGCCGTGTCAGGAAATCTCCCATCCGCTCAAGTGCCTGCTTGATGTTCGGCAGGGAACTGGCATAGCTGAGCCTGATGTAGCCTTCGCCGTGCACGCCGAAGTCCGGTCCGCCGATGGTGGCGACGCCGGCATCTTCCAGCAATGCGGACGCCAGAGCCTTGGCTTTCCAGCCTGTCTTCGAGACGTTGGGAAAGGCGTAGAATGCCCCCTTCGGCGAAATGCAGGAGACGCCGGGCAGCTTGTTGAGCCCGGCCACGACCACGCCGCGCCGGCGGTCGAATTCGGCTGCCATGGCATGGACGGCATCCTGGGGGCCTTCGAGCGCTGCCAGACCAGCCCATTGAGCGGCAGCGTTGACGCAGGAATAGGAGTTCACGGCAAGCTTGCGGGCGGCTTCGTAGAGCGGCTTCGGCCAGACCGACCAGCCCATGCGCCAGCCGGTCATGGCATAGGTCTTGGACCAGCCGTTGAGCAGGATCAGACGGTCGCGGATGTCCGGATAGGACATCAGCGAGACGTGGGACATCCCGTCATAGACCTGGGCATCGTAGATCTCGTCGGACATGATCGCCACATCGGGCCAGCGGGCGAGGCCGGCCACCAGCTTGTCGATCTCGGCCTTCGGGGTGACCCCGCCAGTCGGATTGGCGGGGGAATTGACGATGATCAGCCTCGTCCGGGGCGTGATCAGGCTAAGCAGCTCGTCGGCGGCGAAGGCAAAGCCGTTCTCTTCGCGGATCGGCACCGGCACCGGCGTGGCACCGGTGAACTCGATCATCGACCGGTAGATCGGAAAGCCGGGGTCGGGATAGAGGATTTCCGCGCCAGGCTCGCCGAACATCAGGATGGCCATGTGCATGGTGATCTTGCCGCCGGGGACAATGAGCACGCTTTCCGGACTGACGGTGGCGCCTGCAGTGCGCTGCACATAGGCCGCCACGGCTTCGCGCAGCGGCAGGATGCCGGTCGCGGGGGTGTAACCATGGGCTCCGTCGCGCAACGCCTTGATGGCGGCCTCGACGATGTGGGGCGGCGTTGGAAAGTCCGGCTGGCCGATGCCCAGATTGATGATGTCCTTGCCGGCGCGCTGCAACTCGGTGGCGCGAGCCAGGACGGCAAAGGCATTCTCCTCTCCGATGCGGCCGAAGGAGTCGACAAGGTGGAGCGTCATGGGTGTTCCTCGGGACATCAAGCGGATCAGAGCGCCCGCTTGATGTCCGTATGCGGGAAATCGTCGCCCTTGAAAAGGAGTGGAAGCCTGAGTTTTGCGGCAACGCCATAGCTCATGCAGGCACCAAAATTCAGCCTCGCGCGGTGGCCGGAGCCACGCCCGAAGCGCTCGAACGCGTCGGCAGCCTCGCCGGCGACCCAGCTATCGATTGGATGGATTTCAGTCCGGAACACAGCGACAAATGTACCGATCCATCCGCGCGATCCGGCCCGCTCACTCGTCGCCATCACGAACTCGAGGTAGGCGGAGGCGGGAATGACATGCCGTTCAAAACGCCGGAGCGCCGCCCAAAGGGCCCCGGCATCGAGCTCGTCATCAAGCAACGCCACCAGCGCGGACGTGTCGATCACACACGCGGCGGGACTTACCGTGGCAAGCCTCGCTCATCATACATCCTGTCGATACTCTGACGGAGTTTCCGTCGATCTTCGTCGGTCGTCCGCGCCGCTTCCGCCCTCAGTTCCGCAATCTTCCCTTCGCGCTCCGCACCCAAAGCACGTTCGTCGACCGGTTCGCGCATGATGTGTTCACGCAGAAGAAACCTCACTGTCTCTGTTGGGCCCTTGCGGTACTTGGCACCGAGCGCCTTGATCTCGGCCTCAAGCTGTTTGTTCCGGATCGTGATTGCCATGGTGACCTTCACGACAGCCTTGAGAATAGCAGCATATGCTGCATGCATCAATTTTGGCTCGCTCGTGCGCGTCGAAAACCGGCTGCTGCATGCCGCCGTGTGACCAAAACAGCTTTTCACCGTCTGCGAATGCGATAACCTGCAAGCAAGCATAACAAGACCGCACATTCCGAGGAATCACATGGCCCGCAAACCTGCCCGTCGCATCAAGCCGTCCCAACTGCGTTCAAAGGCGTGGTTCGACAACCCGGCCAACATCGACATGACCGCGCTCTACATCGAGCGGACCATGAATTTCGGCCTGTCGCGGGACGAGCTTCAGTCGGGCAAGCCGATCATCGGCATCGCCCAGACCGGCTCTGACATCGCGCCGTGCAACCGGCATCATCTGGAGCTGGCGCACCGGGTGCGCGACGGCATCCGCGAGATGGGCGGGGTGCCTTTCGAGTTTCCGATCCACCCGATCCAGGAAACCTGCAAGCGGCCGACCGCTGCGCTCGACCGGAACCTGCAGTATCTCAGCCTGGTGGAAATCCTCTATGGCTATCCGCTCGATGCGGTGGTGCTGACCACAGGCTGCGACAAGACCACGCCGGCCCAGATCATGGCCGCTGCAACCGTCGACATCCCGGCCATCGTGCTGTCGGGCGGACCGATGCTGAATGGCTGGCATCAGGGCGAGAGAACCGGGTCCGGCACGATCGTGTGGAAGGCCCGGCAGATGCATGCGGCAGGACAGCTCGACGATGCGGGCTTTGTCGAACTGATTGCCTCATCGGCCCCATCCGCAGGCCATTGCAACACCATGGGCACCGCCTCGACGATGAACTCGCTGGCCGAGGCGCTCGGCATGTCGTTGCCAGGCTGCGCTGCCATTCCGGCCCCTTACCGCGACCGCTACGAGATGGCCTACCACACGGGCAAACGCATCGTGGAGATGGTCTGGGAGAACCTGACGCCATCGAAGATCCTGACGCGGGCGGCCTTCGAGAACACCATCGTCGTCAACTCGGCCATTGGCGGTTCGACCAATGCTCCCGTGCACATCAACGCCATCGCGCGGCACATCGGCGTCAAGCTCGACAATGACGACTGGCAGAAGCACGGCTACGAGGTGCCGCTCCTGGTCAACCTGCAGCCGGCCGGCGAATATCTCGGCGAGGAATACTACCGCGCCGGCGGGGTGCCGGCCGTCGTCAACGAACTGATCAAGGCCGGGCTTATCAACGACGCCTCACTGACCGTGAACGGCAGGACGCTGCATGCCAACTGTCGCGGCCGCGAGACGATGGACGACCGCGTCATCAAGACGGTGGCCAAGCCGATGAAGGCCAAGGCCGGCTTCCTCAATATCAAGGGCAACCTGTTTGATTCGGCGATCATGAAAACCAGCGTGATCTCGATGGAGTTCCGCGAACGCTATCTGGAGAACCCGAAGGATCCGAACGCGTTCGAGGGCACGGCGGTGGTGTTCGATGGGCCCGAGGACTATCACAAGCGCATCGATGATCCATCGCTGAAGCTGGATGCGAGCACGATGCTGTTCATCCGCGGCGTCGGGCCGATCGGCTATCCGGGGTCGGCAGAGGTGGTGAACATGCGCCCACCTGCCTACCTGATCAAGCAGGGCATCAACGCGCTGCCCTG
Source organism: Hyphomicrobiales bacterium (assembly GCA_026400565.1). Taxonomy (GTDB): domain Bacteria; phylum Pseudomonadota; class Alphaproteobacteria; order Rhizobiales; family Beijerinckiaceae; genus Allobosea. The sequence continues at coordinate 37,195 of JAPLOV010000086.1, forward strand.
CATCGGTGATGGCCGGCAATCCGGAACATCCGGTTCGCCATCGATCCTGAATGCCTCACCGGAAGCGGCCAGCGGTGGCGGGCTCGCCCTGCTCCGGACCGGCGACCGGGTCAGGATCGACCTCAACGCCTGCACGGCGAACATCCTGATCGGCGAGGACGAACTGACTGCCCGCAAGGCCGCGCTGAAGAAGGCTGGCGGTTATCGCTATCCTGCCAGCCAGACGCCGTGGCAGGAAATCCAGCGCGGCATGGTCGACGAATTGAGCCATGGCATGGTTCTGAAGCCGGCCGTGAAGTACCAGCGCATCCACAAGACCAAGGGAATTCCGCGGGACAACCATTGAGGCGGGACAATCCTTGGGGAGGGACTTGCACCGATGCCGGTCGAAGGGCTCTCGCACATCACCCTGATCGTCGCCGACCTTGCGCGCACGGCGCGCCTGCTCGCCGACGTGCTCGGTGCGCGTCAGATCTATTCCTCCGGCAACAGGATGTTCTCCACGGCTCCGGAGATGTTCTTCGATGTGGGCGGGGTCTGGCTGGCGATCATGGAAGGCGAGCCCTTGCCGCAGCGCAGCTACAACCATGTGGCCTTCAAGATCCCTGATGCCGCATTCGACGAGTATCTGGCGCGGGTTCGGGCGGCCGGCGTCGCCATGCGAGAGCCGCGCACCCGGGTCCCGGGTGAGGGCCGCTCGATCTATTTCCATGACTTCGACAATCATCTGTTCGAGCTTCACACGGGCACCTTGTCCGAGAGGCTGGAGCGATACGCGAAAGCCGGGCCATGAGCGGCGAACTCCTGATCAAGCCGGGCGAGCCGGGCGATGCGGCGCTGTGGAGCACGGATGCGCGCGGTCGCAGCCATGCCACTGATGCCGACGAAGTCGGGCTGAGCGATGCGCTCGCAGACAGGCTGGAAGAGTGGCTCGATGCGCTGGATGGGCTGTTCGACGAGGATGTGCCCGGCCAGCGCGGTTTTGCCACGGACACTGAGCGCCGGGCCTTTGCCGCCGAGGGCCACGCCATCGCTGCCGCCATCCGCGAAGAACTGGGCGAGGACTGGGTCATCACGGTCGACTTCGCGCCATGGGACGGTGGTCCGGTGTGATGACGGGCATGATCGCTGATCCGGCCCGCTGGAGCAGCCGACCGAAGCCCGCCCGGGTTGTGATGGACGGCCGCCATGTGCGGCTTGAGCCGCTCGATCCGGGCCGTCACGGCGAGGCGCTGTTCGCGGCGTCGATGGCACCGGGCGTCCAGGACCGGTTCCGCTATCTGTTTGATGACCGGATGGACCGGACCGGGTTCGAGGGATGGCTGGAACGCAGCGCCGGCTCATCCGATCCACTTTTCTGGGCCGTGGTCGACAAGAGGACGGGCCGAGCCGAGGGCCGGCAGGCGCTGATGCGGATCGATGCCGGACACGGCGTCATCGAGATCGGCTCGATCCTGTGGGGCCCGGCCATGGCCGGCACGCGGCTCGCCACCGAAGCGCAGTTCCTGTTTGCCGGCCACGTTTTCGATGATCTCGGCTATCGCCGCTTCGAGTGGAAATGCGACGACCGGAACCTGGCTTCGAAGCGGGCTGCCTTGCGCTTCGGCTTTCGGTTCGAGGGGATGTTTCGCCAGCACATGGTGGTCAAGGGTCAGAACCGTGACACAGCCTGGTTCTCCATCATCGACCATGATTGGCCCGCTCTCAAGGCGCGCTACCTGGCTTGGCTCGATCCGGCCAATTTCGATGGCGAAGGCCGACAGCGACAACGCCTTCAGGACATCGACCCGGCCTGAGCCTGGGTGCCGCCAGGCCAGTCGATCGGGGTAAGGCCCTTGCTGACCAGAAAGGCATTGGTGCGGCTGAACGGGCGCGAGCCGAGGAAATCGCCGCGAGCCGCCAGCGGCGAGGGATGGGCGCTCTCGATCAGCAGATGTCGCTCCCCGACCAGGGGTGCATAGGCTCGGGCCTTGTCCCCCCACAGGATGAAGACGGCGGGCTGCTGGGATGCAGCGACGGCGGTGATCGTCTGACGGGCCAGTGCCTGCCAGCCGAGGCCAAGGTGGCTTCCCGCCTTTCCGGCCTCGACGCTGAGGCTGGTGTTGAGCAGCAGAACGCCCTGCCGCGCCCAATCCGAGAGGTCGCCACGCTGGCGGGGTGCCGTTCCCAGATCAGCGCCGAGTTCGCGCAAGATGCGTTTCAGCGACGCCGGCAGGAGGCCTTCGCCGGCCCGCGAGAAGGCAAGGCCGTGGGCATGCCCGGGTGTCGGATAGGGGTCCTGCCCGAGGATGACGACGCGCACCCGGTCTAGAGGGCACAGCCTGAGGGCTGCGAGCATCTGCTGCGGCGGGGGCAGCACCGGGTGCCCTGCGGCAAGGCGCAGGTCGAGGGCATGGCAGATGCGATCTGCCTCCCCGTCAGTGAAGAACGGCAAGCTGCGCCATGCTGCGCTGGTGCTATCATCCAGAAAGGACGCAAGGGCACTCCTGCAGGGGCCCAGGTGCGACATTGCGGTGCCTGACATCGCTGATGGCTGTCAGTTCCGGGCCACGATGCGGCCTTCGACCCGCGCCGTGATGGTCCCAAGCCTTCGGGCATGGGTCATCACATCATTGGCCATGAGCTTGCCCTGCACGTCGAGATCCTTGCCGCCGGGCGGGGTCAGGGCCGTGTAGCCATCGCCGCCACGCAGCATGAAGTCATTGGTGGCGACGCGGTAGGTCCGGGCCTCGTCGAGCGGCTGCCCTGCGACGAGGACCGAGACCACGCGAGAGCCAGCCGGCGCCTTGGGGTCATAGACCACCGTGAGGCCGGAGACCTGTGGAAAGCGCCCGGCGCGTTGCTCGACCTGGCTGAAGCCGTTCTCCAGCGCGGCGCGAACCGCCTTTCCGGTGATCTCGGTGACGACGTTGCGGTTGCCGAAGGGCAATTCGCTGAGGATGTCGCGCCGGGTCAACCGGTGGCCAGCCGGATATTGCTTGTTGGCGCGGATGCCGCCGCCATTGGTGATGGCGATGTCGGCACCCGAGGTTTCCCGCAGCGCATCCGCCACGAGGTTGCCGAACGAGGTTTCTCCCGAGCGCACCGACGCGGTGCGCGAATCAAGGTCCGCTCCCAGCGTCGCGACATCGACATCCAGCTCGCGGGAGAGTTCGGCCTCATACTTGCGGACAATGGCCAGCATGTCCGGATCGGGCGTGACGGCCCGGCTGTCGTTGACACGGAAGGTCGGCGTCCAGGTCACCTGCCGCGATGCTCCCTCGCCGGTGATGGTGACGGTCAGGTCGATGGCCGTGACGTAGTTGCCCTCCTCGCTCGACTCGACCATCACCGTGCGGCCGTCATAGGCCACGCGCAGGTCATGGTCGTGGCCGGTCAGCAGCACGTCCACAAGGCGCGAGCGCACGATCTCCTCATCGACGCGCTTGTCGGTGTGGGTCACGGCAACGATCAGGTCGGCACCCCCGCCCTTCAGGGCCTGAACCTGGGCACGCAGCGTCTCCATGACTGGAAGGAACCGCAGGTCGCCGGAACTGGACACCTGCGGCGTGTTTTCGAGTGCGAGTCCGACCACGCCGACCTTGATCCCGTCAAACGCGATGATCTGGCTGTCCCGGTGGCCCGGCAGGATGTTGCCCGCCGCGTCACGGATGTTGGCGGCAAAGGTCGGGTAGGTCTGCTCGGAGATGCGTTTTGCATAAACCTCCTTGCCGAAATCGAACTCGTGATTGCCCGGTACGAACACGTCGATGCCGAGCTTGTTCTGCATCTCGACGATGTGGGCACCCTGGTCGAAGCCGGACATCAGCGAGGGCGAGTAGCAATCGCCGGCATGGGCGAAGAGCAACGGCACACCTCGGGCGCGCTCCTGCTTGACGATGGCGGCAAGGCGGGCATAGCCGCCCCGGCCGCGTTCCTCGCCGAGCTTGTAGATGTCGTTGACCAGCAGCAGCGTCAGCTTCGGCTGCGGGGCCTGCGCCAGCGCCTGGCCCGCGGTGACGGCGGCGGCGCCCGTGCCAGCGATCCAGCCCAGTGCCTTGCGGCGTGTCAGGTCAGTCATCGGGTCCATCCCTTTTTCTTGCTGGTGGTGTTTGTGCAGGATGTCTGTGCAGGGTGCCTGTGCAAGGTGTCTGTGCAAGGTGTCTGTGCAGGGTGTCTGTCCGGGCAGCAACCCGGGGACGTCGCCTGGACACAGGCTCTTTGACCGGCGTGTCATCATCCGATTGTCGTGTGGCCTCGTAAAGACAATAAATGCGTCTCAAGCCGATGACGGCGTCGCTGTCGCAGGCGCGGACAGTGCTTAGATTGCGCTGGACGGCGCCACGCCCAGATGACAATGACGGCAGATCATTTCCCGGCTTATCGCCCCGTGCGGACAGGTTTCGGACACGCGCCATGAATATCAATGTTCCCCTGGGAACGCAGACCAGCCCGGTGCGGCTGCCAGCGGACCACCGCCCGGTGAAGGCCGGACGCGTGGGTGTGCTGCTGATGAACCTCGGCACGCCGGAGGCGACCGACTACTGGTCGATGCGGCGCTATCTCAAGGAGTTCCTCTCCGACCGCCGCGTGATCGAGACGTCGCGCTGGATCTGGTGGCCGATCCTGAACCTGATCATCCTGACGATCCGCCCCGGCAAGAAGGGCAAGGATTATGACGCGATCTGGAACAAGGAACGCAACGAAGGTCCGCTGAAGACGATCACCCGCAGTCAGGCCGAGCAGTTGCAGACGCGGATGACAGCGCTGGTGGGCGACAAGGTCGTGGTCGACTGGGGCATGCGTTATGGCTTTCCCGATGTGAAGGGCCGCCTGCAGGCGCTGCTCGATCAGGGTTGCGACCGCATCCTGCTGGTGCCGCTCTACCCCCAGTATGCCGCACCCACCTCGGCGACCGCCTGCGACCAGGCTTTCAAGGCCCTGATGGAGATGCGCTGGCAGCCGGCCGTTCGCGTCTCCCCGCCCTATCACGATGATCCGGTCTATATCCGCGCGCTGGCCGATTCGATCCGGGCGAAACTGGCCACGCTCGAATTCGAGCCGGAGGTGGTGCTGTGTTCGTTCCATGGTTCGCTGAAGGACTATCTGCTCAAGGGCGACCCGTATTACTGCCATTGCCACAAGACCTGGCGGCTGCTGCTCGAAGAGCTGGGCTGGAAGCCCGATCGGTTGGTGATGACGTTCCAGTCGCGCTTCGGGCCGGACGAGTGGCTCAAGCCCTACACCGACGAGACGGTGGAAGCGCTGGCCAAACGCGGCATCAAGCGCATGGCCATCCTGGCACCGGGCTTCTCCGCCGATTGCCTCGAGACGCTGGAAGAGCTCGACGTCGAGAACCGCGAGATCTTCATGGAACATGGTGGTGAGCAGTTCGCCTATGTTCCTTGCCTCAACGACTCGCCCGAAGGCATGCAGGTGATCCAGGCCATTGCCGAGCGCGAGCTCAAGGGCTGGATCTAGCCTCGCTGAAGGCAGGCTGGTGAGGCGGGGCCAGCACGGCCGCCCTTGTGCAATGAAGCACGGATGCCCAATGTAACGTCTGGTCGGCTGGCTCTGATCGCGCGACGCCCCGTCGCATGCCGGCCGTTTCTGGTGCGGCGCATGAACTTCCTGCTCTCCGGTTTCGAAATCGCGATCCTTGTCTTCGTGGCACTGGTGATTTTCACCATCGCGCGGGGCGTGCGCATCGTGCCGCAAGGCTTCAACTACACGGTCGAAAGCTTCGGGCGCTATTCGCGCACGCTCGGCCCCGGCCTTGGCCTGATCGTTCCTTACGTCGAGCGCATCGGCCACAAGGTGAATGTGATGGAGCAGGTGCTCGACGTGCCGAGCCAGGAGGCCATCACCAAGGACAATGCAGGGGTCAAGATCGACGCTGCTGCGTTCTTCAATGTGCTGGATGCCGCCAAGTCCTCCTATGAGGTTGCCGACCTCGAACTGGCGCTGATCACGCTGACCATGACGAACATCCGCACGGTGGTTGGTTCGATGGATCTCGACCAGCTCCTGTCGCACCGCGACGAGATCAACGAGCGGCTTTTGCGGGTGCTGGATGCCGCGGCCTCGCCATGGGGGATCAAGGTCAACCGCATCGAGATCAGGGACATCCTTCCGCCTGCGGATCTTGCCGACGCCATGGCGCGGCAGATGAAAGCGGAACGCGAGAAGCGCGCCAACATCCTCGAGGCGGAAGGCAAGCGGCAGGCAGACATCCTGCGCGCCGAGGGCGAGAAGGCCTCGCAGATCCTCGCTGCGGAAGGCCGCAAGGAGTCTGCGTTCCGCGATGCAGAGGCGCGCGAGCGCTCGGCGGAGGCAGAGGCGAAGGCCACCAGCATGGTGTCGGAAGCCATCACCAAGGGCGATCTGGCCGCCGCTAACTTCCTGGTGGCCGAGAAATACATCGGGGCCATCCGCGAATTGGCAACGGCGCCGAACCAGAAGGTTGTGATCTTGCCGATCGAGATGGCCTCGCTCGCCGGCACGATCGGCGGCATCTCTGAGCTGACCCGCGCGGTGTTCAACGACAGCGATGGCAAGAGTCTGGCCGCGCGGGCTCGGCCAGGACCGACTGTGCCGATCGTGCCATCGTCGAATGGGCCGAACACTGGCCGCAGCGGCGGGGGCGGCGCATGATCTCCGCGCTGGCCACCCTTGGGCCATGGGTCTGGATCATCATGGGCCTCCTGCTCATGCTGGTCGAGCTGCTGGTACCGGGCCTGTTCTTCATCTGGCTGGGGTTGGCCGCGCTGGCGACGGGGCTGGCTGTCGCGGCGCTTGGCCTTGGCTGGGCCAGTGCGGCGATGCTGTTCTGCGGCTTTGCTGTCGGCAGCGTGCTGGCCGGGCGTGCTGTGATGCGCCGCAAGGAAGCGGAGCCGGATGCCGCAACGAACCTCAATGCGCTGTCCCGTGACCTGATCGGCAAGACGGTCCGGCTCGATCAGCCTATCGAGAACGGCGAGGGCCGCATCCGGCTTGGCGATACGGTCTGGCGGGCGCAGGGCAAGGATGCCGCTGCGGGCAGCAAGGTCCGGATCGTCGGGCTTGAGGGCTCTGCGCTCGTGGTCGAACCAGCCTGATCGCAGGCCACCGCCTGGCACCGGTTACGGTCCATTAACCAACCTCATTTTATTTCTGTTAACCATGGTGGCCGTGCAATACGCCCAGCCCCTTCGATGTCGCGTGAACGGACGAGATGGGCGGACGCCAGACAGTGCCTGATCAGAGCGCCACCCGCGCGGACGTCCGGCGACGACCGGGCGGCGTCAGCCTTGCGGCGCTGCTGGTCGGGCTGCTGGCAACTCAGACGGCACTGGCGCAGACTGCGAGTCTTCCCACAGCGGCCGGGCGCGGTCAGCAAGGCGCAGCCCGTGCCGCACCGCAGTCTGAGGCACTGCCAAGCTCCGAATTGCGAGGCACAAGACCGTTTGATGCGCGCGACATCACCCTCGATCCCCGCTTTCTTGCCCCCGAGAACCCGTTTCAACCTGCCCCCCGGCCCGTGTCCGCCGGGTCGGTGCCGGTGCTTGCCGGCGCAGATCGCGATGCCGCGCAGGCTCCATCGGGTGGGTCGGTGACACGGCGAAGTCCGTCACGCGCCAGCCGCCCGGTCCAGGCGCGCATCAGGGGCCTGGCGCAGCGCCCGGTTCGTCCCGAGCGCCGGCAGGTCGTGGGCCTGCCGCCGGGCCTGACCGAAGCGCCCCGCACCGAGGCGGGCCAGCCTTCTGAATCTGGCCAGACATCCCGGTCCGGCCCGCAGATACCGAACCGGAGGGTGCTCACGACCGGAGCGCTCACATCGACGCGCGTGATCACACCAGCTTCGGATGGTCTGCAAAACGTTCCGAGGCAGCGTCCGGTTGTGGCGGAGGCCGATCCCTTTGCGCCGCTCGGGCTGAGGGTTGGCACCTTCGTTGTGACCCCTTCGATCACCCAGTCGGCCGGACATGACAGCAACCCGAACCGGGCACCGACAGGTGCGCGGGGCTCCGTCCTCAGCCGCACGGATGGCGAGGTGCAGGTCCGCTCGGACTGGTCGCAGCATTCCTTCACCAGCACGATGCGCGGCGGCTACTCGTTCTACCCAAATCAGCTCGATGCGAGCCGGCCCGACGCGACCGGGACTTCGAACTTCCGGCTCAACGTGTCGCGCGATACCGATATCGACATCGACTCGCGGCTTTCGCTGGAGACGCAGCGGCCGGGCTCGATCAACTTCAACGTCGCCACGCGCGAGCGTCCGAACGTCTATGGCTATGGCACATCGGCGGGCGTGACGCAGCGCTTCAACCGGCTCTCGCTCAACCTGCGCGGGTCGGTCGACCGCACCACCTATGACGACGCCCGCGACCTGCTTGGCGGGCTCATCCGGCAGAGCTCGCGCGATGCCACGCAGCTTGGCGTCCGGGGACGCATCGGCTACGAACTGACGCCCGGCATCGCACCGTTCGTCGAGGTTTCGACCGATACCCGCGTGTTCGACGAGAAGGCCGATCCACTGGGCTTCCGGCGAGGCTCGGTAGGCAGCGGTGCCCGCGTGGGCTCGACCTTCGAGCTGACGCGCCTGCTGACCGGCGAAGCGTCGGTCGGCTACCAGCAGCGTTCCTATGATGATCCGCGGCTCAAGGAACTGCGCGGCATCGTTGGTGACGCCAGCCTGATCTGGAGTGCGACGCCGCTGACCACCGTGACCCTGCGCGGCTCGACCGAACTGGCCGATACCACGGTGCCCGACGTCTCCGGCACGATCAATCGCAAGGTGAGCCTCGATGTCGCCCATGCCCTTCGCCGGAACTGGACCATCGGCGCCTTTGTGGAAGGCTTGCGCTCGAGCTTCGGTGGCGGCGGCACGACGGAGGATACGATCTCGGCCGGACTGCGCACCGAGTACAAGCTGACGCGCACAACGTCGGTTCGCGCCAGCTTTACCCACGAGCGGCTGCAATCGACGGCAGCCGGCGCCGACTACACGGCCAACATCTTCCTCGTCGGGCTGAGGCTCCAGCTCTGATCAGGGCTGCCGGGATTGGCCCGGCCTGATCGTCGCCCGGTCAGCCAGCCATGATGCGGGCGATTTCCGCCTTGAGATCGCCGGCGAGGTCGGGCCTTGCCATGGCATAGGCGACATTGGCCGAAAGGAACCCGATCTTCGAGCCGGTATCGTAGATCGCGCCATCGAAACGCACCGCGAAGAAAGCCTCCGTCTGCGACAGGCGGATCATCGAATCGGTGAGCTGGATTTCCCCGCCGGCACCCTTCTCCTGCTGGGCGAGCAGATCGAAGATGCTTGGCTGGAGGATGTAGCGCCCGGTGATGTGCAGGTTCGAGGGCGCAGTTCCCTTGGCCGGCTTCTCGACCATGGTGGTGATCTGCGAGACCTTGGCCGCCCGATCGGTAACACCGACAATGCCATACTGATGGGTCTGGTCGTCGGGAACAGGTGCGACCGCGATGTGGTTGCCGCCATGGCTGTCATAGGCCGCGATCATCTCGGCAAGGCAGCCCTTGCCCGCTGTATGGTGCAGCATGTCGGGAAGCAGCAGGGCGAACGGCTCGTCGCCGATGATGTCACGGGCGCACCAGACGGCATGGCCGAGCCCGAGCGGAGCCTGCTGGCGGGTGAAGCTGGCGCCGCCGGCCGGCAACATGTCGGCCTTCAGGCCGTTGAGCTCGCGTGTCTTGGCGCGGCGGGAAAGTGTGTCCTCCAGCTCGTAGGCATTGTCGAAGTGATCCTCGATCATGCCCTTGTTCCGGCCGGTGACGAAGACGAAATGCTCGATCCCGGCGGCGCGGGCCTCGTCGACGACGTGCTGGACCACGGGCCGGTCGACGATGGTCAGCATTTCCTTCGGGATCGCCTTGGTTGCCGGCAGGAAACGGGTGCCGAGACCGGCAACGGGCAGGACGGCCTTGCGAATGGGCTTGAGCATGACACGGGCTCTCGGAAGAGGGGGGCAAGAGAGGGGGGGCAAGNGGGCAAAAGAGGAGGGGCAAGAGAGGAGGGGCGGGTGCCCCGGGGACGGGATCGGCGCTGACCTGCCAGCGGGCAGGCGCTCGATGAGACGAGTGCCACAGAACATCTAAAAGCAGCGTGAACAGAGCAGACAACCTTGCGACACAACGCGGCGTTAACGGCTCGCTAACCGAATATCGGCCCTCTGGCAGGGGATCATTTTGCGAGCATATGCGGTTTCAGGAACCCGCGTTGCCTGCCGCTGCACGGAGATTGTCATGACAGCTGCCTTCCGCCCTCCTGCAACTGTGCGCTTGCCTTCGGCCGCCTCTTCGGTGCTGCCCTTGGCTTCAGCATGGCGATCACTGTCCCGGGCGTCATTGCTGCTGGTTCTGGCGCTGGGCGCGGTGTCCGTGTCGGCCAACGCCGTGCACGCACAAGGCGCGGCCACACGCAGCGAAAGCGACCAGAGCGGAGCCTTCCAGCGCTTCCTCCAGGGCCTCTGGACGCTGGCGCAGGCGCGCGGCATTTCGCGGGCGACGTTCGATGCCGCCTTTCGCGGGATCACCCCCGACGCATCCATCATTGCCCTGACCCGCAAGCAGTCGGAGTTCGTGGCACCGATCTGGACCTACCTGACCAATGCGGTGGGCGGCTCGCGCATTGCGCGTGGGCAGGCCGCGATGCAGACCCATGCGGCCGCGCTCGCCAGCATCGAACAGACCTATGGCGTGCCGAAGGAGATCGTGGTCGGCATCTGGGGCATGGAAACGGGCTACGGCTCGTTCAAGGGCGACAAGGACGTGATCCGCTCTCTGGCGACACTGGCGTCAGCGCGCTACCGGGGCGATTTTTTCCGCGACGAGTTGCTGGTTGCGCTCGAAATGCTGCAAAAGGGACTGGCTGAACGTGCCGAGATGCGCGGTTCCTGGGCCGGCGCAATGGGCCATACCCAGTTCATGCCATCAAGCTACATGAAGCACGCGGTCGGATTTCGCGGCGGCCATGCCGATGTCTGGGACACGCCGGCTGACGCGCTGGCCTCGACGGCGAACTATCTGCGCTCGTTCGGCTGGACGCCGGGGTTGCCCTGGGGGTTTGAGGTCACGCTTCCGGAGGGCTACAGCTATGCGCTGTTGCGCGGCTCGTTTGCCAGCTTCGCGCAGGCCGGGGTGACGCGCACCAACGGTTCGCGCCTGCCGTCCTCCGGCGAGGCACGGCTGTTCTTTCCGGCGGGGCATACCGGGCCGGTCTTTCTGCTGACCTCGAACTTCGATGTGATCAAGACCTACAATTCGTCCGATGCCTATGCGCTGGGTGTCGGCCATCTCGGCGACCGGATCGCAGGGCGCGCAGCGATCCAGGGCGACTGGCCGGTCTCGCAGCCGAGGCTCGGCAAGGCGCAGGTGCAGGATCTTCAACGCCGGCTGAAGCGGCTGGGGCTCTATGCCGGCGACGGCGACGGGCGTGTCGGTTCAGGAACCCGCGAGGCCGTGCGCCAGTATCAGCAGCGCCACAGGCTGATCCCCGATGGCTATCCGACGCCGCAATTGCTGGCGCGGCTGCAAGCCGGAAGCTGACGCCACTGCCCGGAACGTGCTAGGGTCTTCTGACGGCTTCAAGAGGGTTTGCCAACAGGGTTTGCCAACAGGGTTTGCCAACAGGGTTTGCATCGTGATCGTCTGGCTCCGTTCTGCAGTGTCCGTGGGGTTTGCCGCTCTTGTCGTGCTGGCGACAGCCGGCCCTTCCGTCAATGCTCAGAACGACAATTCGGGCCTTTACGCCATCATCAACTCCTTGCCGGCCCAGCGGGTAGCGCCGCCCATCCTTGGTGTGCCGCGTGAGCGGGCCCGGGCCCCGGTTCGCCGTGTGCTGGAGCCTGGGATGGTGCCGCTGGCCGGAACTCCAGCCGAACCCTTGCCCAAGGTCGACCCGACGACATTTGTCGTGGTGCTCGGCGACACGCTCGGGGAATTGCTGGCCGGCGGGCTGGACGATGCCCTCGGAGATGTGCCGACTGCCACGGTGATCCGCAAGACCAGGGCCGATTCAGGCCTCGTCCGCAGCGATTTCCATGACTGGCCGAAGGTCGTGAGGGAGCTCCTGGCCAGCGATCAGAAGATCACGCTCGGCGTCATGCTGCTCGGCGCCAATGACCGGCAGGCGATCCGCGAAGGGAATGTCTCCCATGAGCCGCTGAGCGAACGCTGGCGCGAGCTTTACCGTGACCGGGTCGATGCCGTCGTGCAGGCCTTCGCCGAGCGGCGTGTGCCGCTGATCTGGGTGGGCGCACCGCCCATGCAGAATGGCCGGCTTTCCGCCGATCTGGTCACATTCAACGAGATCTACCGGCAGCGCAGCGAGCGGGCTGGCGCAGTCTATGTCGATCTGTGGCAAGGTTTCGTCGATGCCGAGAACCGCTACAGCGCCAGCGGACCCGACCTTTTCGGGCAGGTCGCCCGCTTGCGCACCGGCGATGGCGTGCACTTGACCCGAGCCGGGGCGCGCAAGGCCGCCTATTTTGCCGATGTGGCTCTGCGCCGCATGTTGCCGGATGTATCCGGCGGGCCAGTCCTGGCGTCGCCAATCCCCGGTGCACGGCCGCAAGGTCTGCCTCTGCCACCTGCGGGCGACGCGGCCACGCTGCCGCCCGAACTCCAGCCGGGCGGTATCGAGCGGATGGTCGACCAGATCGCGCGGCTCAGCAACGGCCTTGAACCGACCAGACTGCCCGATATCAGGGTCAAGCCCCTGGCCGGGCCCGTCCTGCCGCTGACCGGGCCTGCCGTGGCTGGAGGCGGAGCGCTGGTGTCCACAATCGGCGCGGCGCGCGGCACAGGCCCGGAAGCGAGCCTGCTCAACAGGGTGTTCGAGGACGGCAAGGCTCCGCCGCCGGCTGCTGGCCGCGCCGATGATTTCCGCTGGCCCAGAACGCCCTGACGGAAGCTTGCCGCTGTCGCTTGGCTGGTGGCCAGATGGCGTGCGTGTTCGCAGAACGGGCTCTCTCCTGCGAGACGTTCACGCAAGATGCCCAAGATTCTCCAGATACGCTTCCCGATGTCAGCGCGGCAGCGTGGTTGTGCCCATCAGGCTCTCGTCGATGGCGCGCGCGGCTTGCCGACCCTCGCGGATGGCCCAGACCACGAGCGACTGACCCCGGCGCATGTCGCCTGCGACAAAGATCTTCTCGCGGGAGGTGCGGTAGCTCTGATCGTCCGCCACGACATTGCGGCGCTTGTCTGTCCTGACGCCGGCTTCGGTGATCATGCCATCAAGGATGGAACCCGAGAAACCGATGGCGAGGAAGACCAGATCGGCCCTGATCACGAACTCGGTGCCGGGGATCGGCTGCCGCCTCTCGTCGACGCGGGCGCAGACAACGCCCGTGGCCTTGCCGTTCTTGCCCTCGATGCGCAGCGTGGCGGCCTGGAACTCGCGTTCGGCTCCTTCTGCCTGGCTCGACGAGGTGCGCATCTTGGTTGGCCAGTAGGGCCAGACCATCAGCTTGTCCTCGAGCTGTGGCGGCTTCGGGCGGATGTCGAGCTGGGTGACCTGCAAGGCTCCCTGACGGAACGAGGTGCCGATGCAGTCGGATGCGGTATCGCCGCCGCCGATGACCACGACATGCTTGCCGCTCGCCACGATTGGCATCTCGCCGGAGATGTCCTCGCGGTTCACGCGGCGGTTCGACTGGGTCAGGAACGGCATGGCATAGTGCACGCCGGCGAGGTCGGAACCGGGCAGTTCAGGGTCGCGTGGCCATTCAGCGCCGCCCGCCATCAGCACGGCATCGAAATCGCGCACCAGGTCGGCGAACGGCAGGGTGACACCGACATTGACGCCATAATGGAATGTCACGCCTTCCGCCGTCATCTGCTCGGTGCGGCGGTCGATATGGTGCTTTTCCATCTTGAAATCGGGAATGCCATAGCGCAGCAGGCCGCCGGCCTTCGGCTCGCGCTCGAAGACATGAACATCATGCCCGACGCGGGCAAGCTGCTGGGCCGCGGCCATGCCGGCGGGGCCCGAGCCGATGATGGCGACGCGCTTGCCGGTCCGGCTGCGCGGGATCTGCGGCGTGATCCAGCCATTCTCCCAGGCTTTGTCGGCGATGGCCTGCTCGATGGTCTTGATGGTGACAGGGGCATTTTCGAGGTTGAGCGTGCAGGCTTCCTCGCAAGGCGCCGGGCAGATGCGGCCGGTAAACTCGGGAAAGTTGTTGGTCGAGTGCAGGTCGCGCGCGGCTTCCTCCCAGCGCCCGGAATAGACCAGATCGTTCCAGTCCGGGATCTGGTTCATCACCGGGCAGCCGGTGGGGCCATGGCAATAGGGGATGCCGCAATCCATGCAGCGTGCGGCCTGCTTCTGCAGGTCCTTGTCCTCCAGTGGAAGTGTGAACTCGCGGAAATGCCGCACGCGGTCGCCGGCGAGCTGATACTTCTGCTCCTGCCGGTCGAATTCGAGGAAACCTGTGACCTTGCCCATGCCGTGCCCTTGTTATTCCGCCGCCTGCATCGTCCGCGCTGCTTCCATTTCCTTCAGCGCGCGCTTGTATTCGACCGGCATGACCTTGACGAATTTCGCCCGGTGGATTGGCCAGTTGTCGATGATCTGCCGGGCCCGCTCGGAGCCGGTATAGTCGAGGTGGTTCTGGATGAGCTGGAGGAGCCGTTCCTCGTCGTGCCTCGACATGTCGGTGTGCACATCGACGCGGCCCTTGTGCTCGAGGTCACCACCATGGTGATGCAGCCGGTCCATCAGTTCTTCCTCTTCCGGAACCGGCTCGAGGTCGACCATGGACAGGTTGCAGCGCTGGCGGAAATCCCCGGCCTCGTCCAGTACATAGGCCACGCCACCGGACATGCCGGCTGCGAAGTTGCGACCCGTCTGGCCCAGCACCACGACAACACCGCCGGTCATGTACTCGCAGCCATGATCGCCCGTGCCTTCAACCACCGCGATCGCGCCGGAATTCCGCACGGCGAAGCGCTCGCCCGCGACGCCGCGGAAATAGCACTCGCCCGAGATCGCGCCATAGAGCACGGTGTTGCCGACGATGATCGAGTCTTCGGGCACCGCGCGCGACCGTGGATCGGGCTTGATGATCAGCTTGCCGCCCGAGAGGCCCTTGCCGACATAGTCGTTGGCCTGCCCGGTCAGTTCCAGTGTGACGCCTGCCGCGACCCATGAGCCGAAGGACTGGCCTGCCGTGCCGCTGAGCCTGACGGTGATGGTGTCGTCAGCAAGCCCGTCATGGCCATAAAGCTCCACCACACGGCCGGACAGCATGGCCCCGGTGGTGCGGTCGGTGTTGTTGATGGCAGCCTCGATCACCACCGGTGTCTGGGTGTTGATGGCGTGCTCGGCCTCGGCGATAAGCTTGCGGTCCAGCACGGCGTCAATCGGATGAACTTGCCTGTCGACATGGCTGATGGCCACGCCAGGGCCCATGTCCGGCTTGTGGAAGATGCGGCTGAAATCCAGCCCCTTGGCCTTCCAGTGGCTGATGGCCGGGTTCTTGTCGAGAAGGTCGGAGCGCCCCACCAGTTCGCTGAAGCGGGTCATCCCGAGTTCGGCCATCATCTCGCGGACTTCCTCGGCGACGAAGAAGAAGTAGTTGATGACGTGCTCCGGCAGGCCCTTGAAGCGCTTGCGCAGCACCGGATCCTGGGTGGCGACCCCGACAGGGCAGGTGTTGAGGTGGCACTTGCGCATCATGATGCACCCGGCCGCAATCAGCGGCGCGGTCGAAAAACCAAACTCGTCGGCTCCGAGCAGCGCACCGATGACCACATCCCGGCCCGTCTTGAGCCCGCCATCGACCTGTAGCGCGATACGGCCGCGCAGCTTGTTGAGCACCAGGGTCTGGTGGGTTTCGGCAAGGCCCATTTCCCACGGGCTGCCGGCATGCTTCAGCGAGGTCAGCGGGGATGCTCCGGTGCCGCCCTCGAAGCCCGAGATGGTGATGTGGTCGGCGCGCGCCTTGGCGACGCCGGCGGCGACCGTGCCGACACCGACCTCGGACACGAGCTTGACCGAGACATCGGCCTTCGGATTGACGTTCTTGAGATCGAAGATCAGCTGGGCGAGGTCTTCGATCGAATAGATGTCGTGGTGGGGCGGCGGGGAGATCAGCCCGACCCCCGGCGTGGAATGGCGCACCTTGGCGATCTTGGCATCGACCTTGTGGCCCGGAAGCTGGCCGCCTTCGCCCGGCTTGGCCCCTTGCGCGATCTTGATCTGCATCACGTCGGCGTTGACCAGATACTCTGTGGTGACACCGAAGCGGCCCGAGGCAACCTGCTTGATGGCGCTGCGCTTGGACTTGCCGTTGGGCAGCACGCGGAAGCGCTCGGATTCCTCGCCGCCTTCGCCGGTGTTGGACTTGGCACCGATGGCGTTCATGGCAAGGGCGAGCGTCTAGTGGCTTCCTTCGAGATCGAGCCATAGGACATCGCACCGGTCGCAAAGCGCTTGACGATGTCCTTGGCCGGTTCGACATCGGCCAGATCGGCCGGGCGTGCACCCCGCTCGGCAGCCGTCTTGATGTGGAACAGGCCGCGGATGGTGGTCAGCCGCTCGTTCTGCTCGTTCACCATCCTGGCGAATTCGCGATACTTGTCATCGGCGTTCATGCGCACGGCATGCTGGAGCGTGGCGACGTTGTCGGGTGTCCAGGCATGGTCCTCGCCGCGCAGGCGGTAGGCGTATTCGCCGCCGACATCGAGCCCATGCAGCAGCACCGGTGAGGCGCCGAAGGCGTCGGTATGGCGACGTGCCGTCTCCTCGGCGATTTCGGCAAGGCCGACACCCTCGATGGTCGACGAGGTGCCGAAGAAGTAGCGTCCTATCAGTTCGCCCGAGAGACCGACCGCATCGAAGATCTGCGCGCCGCAATAGGACTGGTAGGTCGAGATGCCCATCTTCGACATGACCTTGAGCACGCCCTTGCCGATCGACTTGATGAAGCGCTTGACGACCTCATCCTCGTCGACCTCGGGCGGAAACTCGCCGCGGGCATGGGCATCCTCGAGGCTTTCGAAGGCCAGGTAGGGGTTGATCGCCTCGGCACCATAACCAGCGAGGCAGCAGAAGTGGTGGATCTCGCGCGGCTCGCCCGACTCGACCACCAGCCCGACCGAGGTGCGCAGCCCCTTGCGGATCAGGTGATGATGCACGGCCGCCGTGGCCAGAAGGGCCGGGATCGGGATGCGGTCCGGTCCGACCATGCGGTCCGAGAGCACGATGATGTTGTAGCCGCCATGGACAGCCGCCTCCGACCGCTCGCAGAGCCGTTCCAGCGCCCCTTCGAGGCCGGCAGCGCCTTCGCGGGCCGGATAGGTCGTGTCGAGGGTCTTGGTGTCGAAGCGGTCTTCGTAATGGCCGATGCAGCGGATCTTCTCGAGATCCTCGTTGGTCAGGATCGGCTGGCGCACCTCAAGCCGCTTGCGCTTGGAGGCGCCGGTCAGGTCGAGGATGTTCGGGCGCGGGCCGATGAACGACAGCAGGCTCATCACCAGTTCCTCGCGGATCGGATCGATCGGAGGGTTGGTGACCTGGGCGAAGTTCTGCTTGAAGTAGGTGTAGAGCAGCTTGGACTTCGACGACAGGGCCGAGATCGGCGTGTCGGTGCCCATCGAGCCCACAGCCTCCTGGCCGGTGACAGCCATCGGTGCCATCAGCAGCTTGAGATCTTCCTGCGTGTAGCCAAAGGCCTGCTGCTTGTCGAGAAGAGCGACATCGGTGCGCGAGGCGCGCGGCTCGACGGGCGGCAGGTCCTCGATCACGATCTGGGTGCGCTTGATCCACTCCTTGTAGGGATTGGCGCTGGCGAGCGATGCCTTCATCTCGTCATCGGAGATGATGCGGCCCTGTTCGAGGTCGATCAGCAGCATCTTTCCGGGCTGGAGACGCCACTTGCGGATGATGCTCTCCTCCTTGATCGGCAGCACCCCCATCTCGGAGGCGAGGACAACGAGGCCGTCGTCCGTCTCAAGGAAGCGCGCCGGGCGCAGGCCATTCCGGTCCAGCGTCGCACCGATCTGGCGGCCATCGGTGAAGGCGATGGCGGCGGGCCCGTCCCATGGTTCCATCAGCGCGGCGTGATACTCGTAGAAGGCGCGCCGCTCCTCGCTCATCAGCGGGTTGCCGGCCCAGGCTTCCGGCACCAGCATCATCATTGCGTGGGCGAGGCTGTAGCCGCCGCGGCAGAGGAATTCGAGCGCATTGTCGAAACAGGCCGTGTCCGACTGGCCCTCATAGGAGATCGGCCAGAGCTTTGAGATGTCATTGCCGAACAGGGGCGAGTCGACCGTGGCCTGCCGCGCCGCCATCCAGTTGACGTTGCCGCGCAGGGTGTTGATCTCGCCGTTGTGCGCCACCATCCGGTAGGGGTGCGCCAGCCGCCATGAGGGGAAGGTGTTGGTGGCGAAACGCTGGTGGACCAGCGCCAGGGCTGATTCAAAGCGCTCGTCCTGGAGGTCGCGGTAGTAGCTGCCAAGCTGGTTGACCAGAACCATGCCCTTGTAGACGATCGTCCTGCAGGACAGCGAAACCGGATAATACTGCGCGGTTGCCCGGTCCTGACGCTTGTAGATCTTGTTGGACACCGACTTGCGCAGGACGAACAGGCGGCGCTCGAACTCGTCGGTGTCGGCGATGCCCTCGCCACGCCCGACGATGAGCTGCATCTGGACCGGTTCGGTGGCCAGAACGGCTTCACCAAGGTCCGCATTGTCGACCGGCACCTGACGCCAGCCAAGGAAGACCTGACCTTCCTCGGTCACGGTCTGGGCAATGACGCTTTCGCACAGAGCGCGGATGTCAGGATCGCGCGGCATGAAGAAATGGCCGATGGCATAGTGGCCCGGCTCAGGCAGGGTGATGCCGAGCTTCGCGCATTCCTCGCTGAAGAAGCGATGCGGGATCTGCACGAGGATGCCGCAGCCATCGCCAAGCTTGGGGTCTGCACCGACAGCCCCGCGGTGATCGAGGTTGTGCAGGATCTGCAGGCCCTGCTGCACGATGGCGTGGGACCTGCGGTTCTTCATGTCGGCAATGAAGCCGACGCCGCAGGCATCCTTCTCGTTCGAGGGATCATAAAGACCCTGACGCAGCGGCATGTCGGGATTGGTCAGGACGAACGGGCCTTGATCAGCCGCCTGTCTGGTTTCGAACCCGCTCATCGCAAACTCCTCCACCGCTCGCATCCCGGCACGGACGCGCGTGTTGCCCATCGCACAGATTACCCTGCCGGTTGAGTCCTTTTGCGGACTCTCGGGCAGTTATTTCAAGGAAGAAGCAGGGTGCTTTCGCCGGCGCCTCGCGTCTTCCGCGGGCGCTGTCCTGGCCCGTCGATCAGGCCGGCTTGCGCCCGGTCAGGCCGACCGTTTTGAGGTCAGCACGTTTGAGAGCCTTCATGGCGGTGATGCTGGCGCGCAGCGACATGTCATCCCTCAGGCGGTTGCAAGGCGGAGCACGACGGTACGGCGGTAGCGACGTGTTATTATGACAGCAATACTGTCCTAATAAGTGGCGAAGATGACAGATTGTCCGAGCCTGCGCAAGGGGCTGTTTCGCCTGAAAAGGCAGCAAACAGACCGTCCCACCCGCCATTCAGGTCACAAAGAAACCCAAGTCGAGGCAAAGCCAGACCGGTCGTGACCCGCCTCCGCCGATCGCAAGGCAAGATCGCAAGGCAAGGCGGCGAAAAGCTGGATTGCCGCCAGCGCTTGTGAGAGCGCCCCCAGACGGGCTATGAGCGGCGCTGCGGGCATGATCCGGCTTCGCAGGGACGTCGGTGCCGCATGACCTTCAATTTTGCCAGTGACAATGCCGTGGGTGCCAGCGCCAAGGTGATGGCCGCGCTCGAAGCGGCGAATGCCGGACCTGCGCTCGCCTATGGTCAGGATCCGTGGACCGCACGGGTCGAGGCCGCGATGTCCGAGCTGTTCGAGCGCGAGGTGGCGGTTTCGCTGCTGGCGACGGGCACGGCCGCCAACGCGCTGGCGCTGGCCTGTGTCACCCAGCCATGGGGGGCGGTGCTGACTCATGAGGAAAGCCATATCGCAGACGATGAATGCGGCGCGCCGGAATTCTTCACGAACGGTGCCAAGCTGGTCGGGCTCGCCGGCATGGGCTCGAAGCTGGCGCCAGAGATCGTCACAGCGCAGCTGGCGCGCATGCCACACGGCGCGGTCAAGCAGGTCCAGCCGCAGTGCCTCTCGATCACCCAGTCGACCGAGAGCGGGCTGATCTACCGGCCGGCCGAGGTGGCGGCGCTGGCGGAGGCGATCCGGCCGCGGGGACTGGCGCTGCACATGGACGGTGCGCGCTTCGCCAACGCGGTCGTTGCGCTGGGTTGCACACCGGCACAGATCACCTGGAAGGCGGGTGTCGATGTCCTGAGTTTCGGAGCGACCAAGAACGGGGCCTGGGCCGCCGAGGCGGTCGTGTTCTTCGATCCGGCGCGGGCGGAGCAGATGCCGTGGCGACGCAAGCGCTCCGGCCACACCGTGTCGAAGGGGCGTTTTGTGGCGGCGCAGTTCGAGGCCCTGCTGCATGACGGCCACTGGTTGGCTCTCGCCCGTCGGGCGAACGAGCGAGCGACCCGCCTTGCCAGCGGACTGGCGACGGTTCCGGGGATCCGTCTGGGCTGGGCATGCGAAGCCAACGTCGTCTTCGGCATCATGCCTCTGGCGATGGCAGCCGCCCTTCGTGCTGCCGGTGCCCTGTTTTACGACTGGAGCGCCCGCTCGTTGCCGGCAGGCGAGGCGTTGCGCCCCGGCGAAGGCATCTTCCGCTTCGTCTGCTCGTTTGCCACCACCGAACGGGATGTCGACGGTTTCGTCGCGGCCGCACACTCTCTGGCCGAGGTCGGCTGACAGAGCGGCTCGCCATCAGGCTCGATTTGCCCTGAGGCCGCCGCAAACGTGGTTGATCAACAGTTCATGGTCCCCCATTCAGGTTGAGCGCGGGGGATCGTGGCTGGAGGCATTGTGATCGCATGGCACGCAGGATGGTGAGATCGGGCGCTGCGACCTTCGCCGCGTCGGCGGCAGCGTCGTTTGCAATCTTTCTGGCCATGCCCTCTGCGGCACAGGCCCAGTTCGTTTCGCGACCGCCTGGCCTCCTGCTGCCGGGTCCGATCGTCGCCTATGGATCACCGTTCGCGATCCCGTATCGGCATGCGCCGCTGCCGCCTGCCGAGATTGTCGCCATTCTGGCAGAAGAGCACCACTTCCGGCGTATTGGCCGGCCATACTTCGCTGGCGATGTCTATCTGGTGGACGGCGTCGACGATACCGGGGCCGTCGTCAGGGCGCATGTCCACGCCTATGGCGGGCATCTGCTTCTGGTCGAGGTGTTGCAGCGCCAGCGCCTTGCACGCCTGCCTGCCACGCCGGAAACCCAGCGCGCGATTCCGTTCCCGCCGCGCCGGCCCGCGACCATTGCAACGGGTGTGAAGGCGTCTGAACCGGCTTCCGCGCCCGTCCTGTCGCCTTCCCTGTCGTCACCGGTCGTGCCCCTCAGCCGCGAGCCGCGCATTGTCGATCCAGCCCAGACGAGGGGCCTGGATGAGCCTGACCGGACCCCGCCTCTTGCCTCGCCGGGCCGGACAGCATCGCCTGATCCGGGCTGAGGAAAGGCGCGATCCTTTCGGACCGCGCCTCATGCTGCGCAATGGCAGCGGCTGTCAGGCGGCCTTGCGGACCGCCTTGGCGGATGCCTCGATCAGCGTCGCCGATCCGGCCTGGCCGATCGGGATGACCCGGGGCTTCTTGGCTTCCGGCACCTCACGCACGAGATCGATGTGCAGGAGGCCGTGTTCGAGCGCGGCACCGGTGACCTGGACATGGTCAGCAAGCTGGAAGCGACGCTCGAAGGCGCGCGAGGCGATGCCCTGATGCAGGACTTCGGTCTTGCCCTTGTCTTCCGTCGCGGCCTTTTCGCCACGCACAGAAAGCAGGTTCTCCTTCACTTCAAGCGACAGGTCGGCCTCGCTGAAGCCGGCAACGGCAATCGAGATGCGATAGGCGTTCTCGTCGCTGCGCTCGATGTTGTAGGGCGGATAGGGGGGGGTGTTGTCGACGCCGGCGGCCTGCTCGGGCATGGAAAACAGCCGGTCAAAGCCGATGGTCGAACGGTATAGGGGCGAAAGGTCGTAGCTGCGCATGATGCACTCCTTTGAAGCTGCATGAGTTGGTCGCTGTGTTCAGCCCGCCCCCGGGGGGCACGGGCCTTGGTCCTTGGTCATGCGTCCATCCTGTGGCCCGCACATCAATTCAGGTGGGCGTGTGGTTTTGGCTTTTCAAGAGGCCGGGCTCAGGCCCATAACAAGAGGATGAAGGGCCGCGCAGGCTGGGGCGTTGTTGTCCATGTGGCTTGCAGCGGCCTTGCCAACCATGATCCCGGAAACCACGAACCCGAAATCGATGGCATCGCAGCGATGGCGCTGAACGAACTTCAAGGCATCGACAGCTATCCAGTACCCTCGCAGCCGCAGGTCGCGGTCGTGTTGGCGCGTGACGGGATTGGCCTGCGCACAGTTCGCTGGCGCCCTACGGCGCGCAAGGGGGCAATGGGCAGCGTCCTGGTCGTGGCCGGGCGCGCCGAGTTCATCGAGCGCTACAGCGAGGTCATCGCCGAACTTCGCCGGCGAGGTTTCCATGTCGCGAGTTTCGACTGGCGCGGGCAGGGCGGCTCGGACCGGACGGTGTCCAACATCCGCAAGGGCCACGTGCGTCGCTTCGACGATTACCTGCTCGATCTCGACGCGGTCTTCGCGGAGGTCATGGCCCGGCTGCCGAAGCCGTGGTTCATCCTCGCCCATTCGATGGGCGCTGCGCTCTGCCTCGAAGCGGCGCGGCAGAACCGCTTGCCGGTGAGCCGGCTGGTTGCTTTGGCACCGATGGTCGGTCTGTCGATGGTCAAGCGGCCGGGGCTCGCCCGCTCGGCTGCGGCCATCCTCGACCGGTTATTGCTTGGATCGCGTTTCGTGCCAGGCGGGAACGAGGCGTCGATCGCGACCAAGCCATTTGCCCGCAACCGCCTGACCAGTGACCCTGACCGGTATGCACGGAACGCCACGCTGTCGGCGGCGCGGCCCCATCTGGCCGTGGGCGATCCGACCGTGCGCTGGGTGCACGAGGCCTTCCGCTTCATGGAGCACATGAGCGCCCCGGCGACGCCGCTCGATGTCCGCGTGCCAACGCTGGTGATTGCCGCCGGCGCGGACCCCGTGGTCGACACATCCTCGGTCGAGCGTTTCGCGGCGAGGCTCAAGACGGGCCTTGCGCTGGTGCTGCCGGGATCGCGCCACGAGATCCTGCATGAGAACAACGACATCCGCGCCGCTTTCTGGGCAGCCTTCGATGTCTTCGTGCCGGGCGAGACAACCCTCCGAGCAGCCTTGCCGGCATCAGCCGTTCAGCATGGCCAGGGCAGCCTCGTGGATGCGGCGATCGCCGGCGGCGATGATGCGCCCGCCACTGGCGGCTGAACCGCCATCCCAGTTGGTGATGATGCCGCCGGCACCCTCGATGATCGGGATCAGCGCGACGATGTCATAAGATTGCAGGCCGGCCTCGATCACGAGGTCGACATGGCCTGCGGCCAGCATGCAGTAGGCGTAGCAATCGCAGCCGAACCGCGCGAGACGGCTGGCTTTCTCCACGCGCTCGAAAGCCTTGCGATCCGCAGGCGCAAACTGCCGTGGCGAGGTCGTCATCACGGTTGCTTCGGCCAGGCTGGCGCAGGTGCGGACCCTGAGGCTGCGCGTGCCATCGGGTCCGGCATAGTGGGCCGACTGGCCATCGCCGAAATAGCGCTCGCGGGTGAAGGGCTGGTGCATCATACCGTAGGCCGGTACGCCGCCCCGCATCAGGCCGATCAGCGTGCCCCAGACGGGCAGACCCGAGACGAAGGCGCGCGTGCCGTCGATCGGATCGAGCACCCAGACAAATTCCGCATCGGCCCGTTCCGAGCCAAATTCCTCGCCAACAATGCCATGGCCGGGAAATGTCTCCTTGATCATCCGGCGCATCACCATCTCGGCTGCGCGGGGGCATGATCGCCGCGCCGGACCGCGTGGCAAGATCGTTGACGAAACGGACGAAATCTACCGCTGACATGGCCGACATCCTTCTGCTGCGGGCATGCCGCCGGCCCAGCAGTAGTGCAGTGCGCGACAAAGGGAAATCATGTTCACGCTTGAAGGCCCGCCTTGCGCAAAAACAGGGCTTGACAGGCCAGATAGAAACGTTCTTCTTATGTTCCAAGAACGGAGCATGAACAATGATAGCCTTGGCATTTCGGGAACCTGATCAGGTTGCCTTCGATTTCGACGCCGTGCGGCAGCCGCAGGAACTGCCGCTGCTCTCGCTCGAACGGTGTCACACCAGCCGCTTCACGGCCTGGCGCGGCCGCACGGGCCGGCGCTATGTGGCGTCGTCCTTCGCGGTGCGGGACAGCGAAGCGCTGTGCTTTGCCGACAGCGTGCTGATCGCGGTCAGGCGCGATCGCTCGATCATCAGCGTGCGAGAAGCCGGCCCTTGGGGCCTGGAGGCTGCCACGATGCGCTGGCGCGACGAGGCCGAGGCTGCCGGCGCGAGCGAGATCCATGTTCATCTGATTGCCGCCACAGCCGAGGAGCGCCGGAAGGTGGTGGCTGACCTGACGCCCGTGCATTGAACGGAGGCAGGCCGGGTCTGTCAGTTCTGCGGCGTTCCGTGTCGCAGCGCGCGGGCCAGCCATGACAGGACAGGATCACTGAGGCCCATGTCCAGCAACTGGTCATGGGTCCTCAGCACGTAGTCCGGGTTTGGCCCCGAGACACCATGTCCCTGATTGACGTGCTGCAGCAGGTGCTCGCGGTCGAGCCTTCCGGCATACTGGGCATGACGGGAGTCGACGATGTAGGTCAGCGCCAGCCGGCGGGCCCCGCTCTGGAGTGTGATCGGCGCGATGCGCTCGACATAGACCGACGTCACCTGCTCACGCTCGCGCAAGTAGGCGATTGTGTCTGCGGCCTGGGCGTGGTGCACGCGGTAGGCGAGGCCCTTGCATGAGCCGCCCCTGTCCAGCCCCATGACGAGGCCCGGCTTGTCGGGGGTGCCCCGGTGGACGTGGGAATAGACGCACAGGGAGCGGTGAAATCCGGACAACCGGGCCACCTGGCGCTCCTCAAAGGCGAACCCCGGCCTCCACATCAGGGAGCCGTAGCCGAAGACCCAGAGATCCTCGCCTGATGCCGGTCCTGCGTTCGGGATGGCCGTCATCTGCTCCCCTTATTTTGTCTCGCACTCGTGCCGATGCGGCGCTATCAACAATGCGTCAACGATGCAATCGGACCACCCAGTCTCATGACCGAACATGAACACGTTTCCGCAGGATCAGGGCAACAAAACCTGCCAAACGGGTCTTCTTCCCGGCGCGGCTTCCGTTGGGGTCTGTATCTGCCATTGATCTTGCTGGCGCTGGTCGTCGTCGGATGGAGTGCCTTCTGGTTCGTGGCCCGCAGCCTCGTCGGCCAGGGTATCGACCAGGCCATGGCCGAGGCGCGCGCCCGCGACGATGTCTGGACCTGCGCAGAGCGGAGCATCTCCGGCTATCCGTTCCGTATCGAGGTCCGCTGCCAGGATGTGACCCTGGCCCGGAACAGCCCCATCGGGGTGGTCAGGCTCTCGTCCGGTCCGCTCGTCGCCATCGGTCAGCCGCACACGCCCAACCATGTCATCGTGCAAGGGGCCGGCCCTCTCAGGGTGCAACTCGCCGACGGGCAGCGGATCGAGGTCCGGTGGGATCTCGCCGAAGCCAGCCGCCGCACGCGTTCGGGCCAACTCGAACGGCTTTCGCTCGATGTGCGCAAGCCGGCATTCAGCCTGACGCGACCGGACGGAACCGTCTCGACCTATGTCGCCGGGCAGTTCGAAGGCCATGTCCGCCGCAATCCGGCTCGCCCGGAGGTGGACAAGGCCCAGGATCTGTTTGTGCGCATTGCCCGGATGTCGGCAGGCGATCTCGATGCCCTGCTCGGCGATGCCAATCCATCGGACATCGACATGCAGGCGACGACCACCCAGGCCGACCTGCTCGCCAATGGCCTGACGCCGGCTGCCCTGGAAGCCTGGCGACTCGCCAGCGGCAAGTTTGACCTGACCCGGTTTGTCCTCAGGAAGGGCCTCAAGCTGATCGAGGCCACGGGCACGTTCGGTCTTGATGACGCCCGCCGGCTGGAGGGACGGATCGAGCCTGCGGCGGCGAACATCGACCAGTTCGCGGGCATCAGGCTGCGCGGCGGGGCCATGGATTTTGCCAGTGCCCTCTCGGGGCGTCCGCAGCCGGCGAGCCCGGACGGCGCGCGGCCGCTGCCGACGATCGACATCAGGGGCGGGCGCGTCGGCTTCGGTCCGATCAGGCTGCCCCTGCCGCCCTTGCAGCCGTTGTACTGACGCAGAGCAGCCGATCCTTCTGTCGACGGGTTCAGGGTGGGCTTGCAGGCCCCGTGCGCCGGAGCAGGAACACTGCCTGCTGCCCGAACAGGTTCCAGAACCACCACGGTGCCTTCACCCCTATATCGCTGCCAGAGGCATTGAGGGCGACGGCGCGCTCGGTGACCGCACCCAGCGTGTCGCACAATCCGACGAAATCGCGGATCGTGCAAAAATGGATGTTGGGCGTGTCGTGCCAGCTTTCGGGCAGGTTGCTGGTCACTGGCATCCGTCCCTTGAAGGCCAGTTGCGCCCGAATGTTCCAGTGCCCGAAGTTGGGGAATGAGACGATCGCGCGCCGGCCGATCCGCAGCATGTTCTCGAGGACGCGGCGCGGGGCGCGGGTCGCCTGGATGGTCTGCGACAGGATGACATAGTCAAACGCGTCGTCGGGGTAATCGCCAAGATCGGTGTCCGCATCGCCCTGGATGACGGACAATCCGCGCGCCACGCAGCCGGCGACCCCTTCACGGGACAGCTCGATGCCGCGTGCGTCGACATGGCGCCGCGACGCGAGCAGGGCCAGCAGGGCTCCGTCGCCGCAGCCGACATCAAGCACCTTGCTGCCGGGCTCCACCATGTCGGCGATCAGGCTCAGGTCAATGCGGACGTCACTCATGACAGGCCCCGTACGCGGGCGGCAGCGCCGATGAACCCACGCAATGTCGCGAAGAGTTCAGGCTCGTCGAGCAGGAAGGCATCATGGCCCTTGTCGCTCTCCAGTTCAACGAACGAGACCGAGGCGCCGGAAGCATTCAGCGCATGCACGATGGCACGCGAATCGGCGGTGGGAAACAGCCAGTCCGATGTAAAGGAGGCCACGCAGAAACGGGTCTTCGAGCCGGCGAAGGCCTTGGCCAGAACCCCGGTATGGTCGGCTGCAAGGTCGAAGTAGTCCATGGCGCGGGTCAGATAGAGGTAGGAGTTGGCGTCGAAGCGCTCGACAAAGCTGATGCCCTGATAGCGCAGGTAGCTTTCCACCTGAAAATCGGCGTCGAAGGTAAAGGTGCGGGCCTCGCGGTCCTGGAGGTTGCGGCCGAACTTGCGATGCAGCGCGGCCTCGGACAGGTAGGTGATATGCGCGCCCATGCGGGCCACCGACAACCCCTTGGAAGGGCGCTTGGCACCGTCGAGATAGCGTCCGCCTTGCCAGTCGGGATCGGCCATGACCGCCTGACGCCCGACCTCATGGAAGGCGATGTTCTGCGCCGAATGGCGTGCAGCGGTGGCCAGCGGGACAGCGGCAAAGACACGGTCGGGGTAGCTCGATGCCCATTGCAACACCTGCATCCCGCCCATGGAACCGCCAATCACGGCAAACAGGCTGGCAATGCCGAGATGCTCGACCAGCACGGCCTGGGCCCGCACCATGTCGCGGATTGTGACCAGAGGAAAGCTCAGACCATAAACCTTGCCCGTGGCCGGATCCAGCGATGCCGGTCCTGTCGAGCCGAGGCAGCCGCCAATCACATTGCTGCAGATCACGAAGTACCGGTCGGTGTCGATCGGGCAGCCCGGTCCGATCAGCACCTCCCACCAGCCGGATTTCCCCGTCACCGGATTGGTGTTCGCGACATGCTGGTCGCCGGTGAGGGCATGGCACACCAGCACCGCGTTCGAGCGGTCGGCGTTCAGCGTCCCGTAGGTCTGGTACGCGATCTGCCAGCGATCGAGCGTCACGCCGCAATCCATGCCGAGGGGCCGCTCGGGGCCAAAGCGCGCCAGAAGGCTCGTTGGCTCGTTGGCCTCGCGCACGGGATCGACCAGCGCGGACGCTGGGGACTTGCTGGCCTTGCCGGGTCTGTTTGTTTTTGCAGTCATGTCGTTCGTTTTGCCGGACGTTACTGCAAGACGATCCGCCGTGGAAGCCGGTTTTTGCGGGAGACGGCAAGCTGACGGGGTCGCAGGCGCGTCGTCCCTGCCGCGCGGCACGGTGAGCCGAACGGCCTGTGCTGAAAACGGAATTCCACTTTGGCTCAACATGGCCTAGAGAACCGCTCGTGATCTGGTCCGGCCGTTCCCGGACCAGATTGAACCTTGCGTCCGGCTGAGCCCAAATCCGGCTGAGTCCAAATCCGATTAATTCCATGTCCAATTGATCCCATGTCCGATTGATCCCATGCCAGATCCCGCGTCCCTTGCCACACCTGACATCGCGCCTTCGGCTGCGCCCGGCGCCGTTTCCGCGGCCCGGCCCGTGTCGCTGGCCGGCCTTCGGTCCGAGATCGACCGCATCGACACCGCCATGCATGAACTGCTGATGGAACGCGGGCAGGTGATCGAGCAACTGATCGAGGTCAAGAAGACGCAGGTGTCGGGCTCGGCCTTCAGGCCTGGCCGCGAGGCGGAAATGATGCGCCGGCTCGCCCTGCGCCATAAGGGCCTGTTGCCGCTCGATACGGCAGAGGGCATCTGGCGCGTCATCATCGCCACGTTCACCTGGGTGCAGGCCAATTACCGCGTGCATGCCGACATGTCGGGCGGGGATGGCCCGATGCGTGACAGCGCCAGGTTCCATTTTGGCTTCACCGCGCCCTACGTGCCGCATGAGGATGCCAGTGCCGTGATGGCGGCTGTGGCGCAATCGGCGGGCGACCTTGGCATTTTCCGGATCGATCAAGGTGCAAGCGCGGGGGCGTGGTGGCGCGGGCTGGTCGGGCCGGGTGCGCCCAAGATCATTGCACGGCTGCCGTTCATCGAGCGGCCCGATCACCCTGCAGGCACGCCTGTCTACGTGATCGCCAACCCGATCGCCGACGCGGCGGTGCGCGAAGTGGTGCTGTATGTGGCCCGCGTCGAGCGCTGGACCGCTGACATGAACACCGCGCTGCTGGAAGCACTCGGCGAGGTGACGGCCAGCGCGGCGGACAGTTCCGGTCTGTCGCTGCTGATAGCCGCCGATGGCGAGACAAGGGTCTCGCAATTGCAGGCCGCTCTCGGCGGCGCTGACCTGACCGAGATCGGCAGCCACGCCGCCCGCTTCAGCGCCCCGCCCCGCCGCCCCGCCTGACCGGCTTTCCAGATGCAAGACAGGACAAGGACCACGCCATGACCAGCGCCAACGCCGCCCCTTCTGCCCGCACGCGGCCGACCCCGCGCGCCGGGGTCATGGCCATCGAGGCCTATGTGCCGGGCAAGAGTTCGGCTCCCGCCGGCATCAAGCTGGTCAAGCTGTCGTCCAACGAGACGCCGCTGGGGCCAAGCCCTGGTGCAATTGCCGCGTTCAAGGCGCTGGCCGACAAGCTCGAACTCTATCCAGAGGGAACGGCGCAGCGGCTGCGCGAGGCGATCGGCGCGAAATTCGGCCTGGATCCGGCCCGGCTGATCTGCGGCTCGGGCTCGGATGAACTGCTCTCGCTGATCACCAATGCCTATATCGGGCCGGGCGATGAGGGCATCTATTCCGAATACGGCTTCTTGGTCTACAAGATCGCCATCATGGCGGCCGGCGGCACGCCGGTCGCGGTCAAGGAGAAGAACCTGACCGCCGATGTCGATGCACTGCTGGCCGCCGTGACGCCGCGGACCCGGATCGTCTATCTCGCCAACCCCAACAATCCGACCGGAACCTATCTGCCCTTCGACGAGATCAAGCGTCTCCAGGCCGGCCTGCGACCTGACGTGCTGCTGGTGCTCGATGCTGCCTATGCCGAGTATGTGCGCCGCAACGACTATGCCTCCGGCCTCGAACTGGTCGCGACCTGTGACAACGTGGTGATGACCCGGACCTTCTCGAAGATCTACGGCCTTGCCAATCTCAGGCTTGGCTGGATGCATGGCCCCGCCCACGTGATCGACGCGCTGAACCGGATCAGGGGTCCGTTCAATGTCAACGGCGCCGCCATCGAGGCTGGTGCCGCAGCCATCGCTGACGACGTGCATGTGGCCCGCGCCATTGCCCACAATGATCACTGGCTGGCGTGGATGACCGGGGAACTTGCAAAGCTTGGCCTTTCCGTCACCCCGTCGGTGGGCAACTTCGTGCTGATCCACTTTCCCGGTACGCAGGGCCGGACGGCGGCCGCTGCCGATGCCTTCCTGACATCGCGCGGCCTGATCCTCAGGCGCATGGACGCCTATGGCCTGCCCGGCGCGCTGCGCCTGACCATCGGCGACGAGGTGGCCAACAAGGCTGTCGCGGCGGCGCTGGCCAACTTCATGACGACCTCGCATGGCTGAGAGCTTCGCCCCCGTTCGCACCACGCCGCTGGTAGGCCGCATCGCCATCATCGGCATGGGCCTGATCGGCTCGTCGCTGGCCAGAGCGGCGCGCGAGCTCAATCTCGCCGGCCAGATTGCCGCCGCCGATCGTGATCCGGCGGTTGCGTCGCGCGTGCGCGCGCTCGGCCTTGCCGATACGGTCAGCCAGTCGGCGGCAGACGCAGTGGCCATGGCCGATCTCGTGATCCTGTGCGTGCCTGTCGGAATCTGCGGGCAGGTCGCAGAGCAGATCGCCGGTTCCCTGAAGCCCGGCGCAACCGTGTCGGATGTTGGCTCGGTCAAGGGCGCGATCATGAACCAGGTTGGCCCGCACCTGCCGGCCGGCGTGCACTTTGTTCCGGCGCATCCGGTGGCCGGCACCGAGCATTCCGGCCCTGATGCCGGATTCTCAAGCCTGTTTCTCAACCGCTGGTGCATCCTGACGCCGCCGGATGATGCGGATGCCGGTGCCGTGCAGCGCCTGCGCGCCTTCTGGGAGGCGATGGGGGCGATTGTCGAGGTGATGACGCCGCAGCACCATGATCTTGTGCTGGCGATCACCAGCCATCTGCCGCACCTGATCGCCTACAACATCGTCGGCACCGCCAACGACCTTGAAACGGTGACGCAATCCGAGGTGATCAAGTTCTCGGCGGGCGGCTTTCGCGATTTCACCCGCATCGCCGCCTCCGACCCGACCATGTGGCGCGATGTCTTCCTGCACAACAAGGAAGCGGTGCTCGAAATGCTTGGCCGCTTCAGCGAGGATCTCTCGGTGCTGACGCGCGCGATCCGGTTCGGTGATGGCGAGACGCTGCACAAGCACTTCACCCGGACCCGTGCCATCCGTCGCGGTATCGTTTCGCTGGGGCAGGACAAGCCCGAAACCGAGAAGCTGAAGGGCTGACCGGCGCAGCGCCGCCTTGCTTTTGCTCGAATCGGCGCAATATCGAGCGCGAGCCGGGCGTGATGCCGCGGCCAACCGGATTGAACCATGATTGACCGCCGCACACTTCTGGCTGGAACCGCTGCGCTCGGCGCGGCTGCCGCACAGGGCTTCTCGACCCAGGCGCTGGCACAGGCCGGGCTGAAGCTTGGCGCCGAGGCGAGGTTCTCGTTCGACGCTCTCAAGAGCCGGGCTGAAGCCATGGCCGCTGCGCCCTACAATCCGCCGCCGCGCCCCCGTCCGGACGTGCTGGAACGCATCGACTACGATGCCCACGGCAAGATCCGCTACAAGACCGATCTGGCCCTCTGGGCCAACGGGCCGTCGCCATGGCCGGTGACGTTCTTCCACCTTGGCCGGTTCTTCCAGAAACCGGTGCGCATGCACGTGGTCAGCCGCGCTGCCGGCCGGGACCAGCGCGCGCGCGAGATCATCTATGACGAGAGCTATTTCGACATGCCGAAGGACAGCCCGGCGCACGAGTTGCCTGAAGGGGCGGGTTTTGCCGGTTTCCGCTTCCAGGAGGCCCGCGCCGGCTTTCCCGGCCCGAAGGGCACCCCGCTCGACTGGCGCGGCAATGACTGGGTGGCCTTCCTCGGCGCATCCTATTTCCGCGCCATTGGCGAACTTTACCAGTATGGACTTTCGGCGCGCGGGCTGGCGATCGATCCGGCTGTTCCGACCGGGCCGGAAGAATTCCCCGATTTCACCCACGTCTATCTCGAAACACCCGCCCCGGATGCCGGGTCCGTCGTCGTCTGCGCATTGATGGATTCGCCCTCCGTTGCCGGGGCCTTCCGCTTCGTGATGACGCGCGGATCCTCCGTGACGATCGGCGTGGAGAAGAGCCTGTTCATCCGCAAGGACATCCAGCGCTTCGGCATCGCACCGCTGACATCGATGTACTGGTATTCGGAGAACAGGAAGGCGACGGCGGTGGACTGGCGCCCCGAGGTGCATGACAGCGACGGGCTTGCCATCTGGACCGGCGCCGGCGAGCGCGCCTGGCGGCCACTCAACAATCCGCCCCGGACGATCGCGTCCTCATTCGTGGACAACAATCCGCGCGGCTTCGGGCTGATGCAGCGCGACCGCGTGTTCGGCCATTACTTGGACGGCGTGTTCTACGAGAAACGTCCGTCCCTCTGGATCGAGCCGGTCGGAGCCTGGGGCAGGGGCGCAGTGCAACTGATCGAAATCCCGACCGACGACGAGATCCATGACAACATCGTGGCGATGTGGGTGCCGGAGCAGCCGATCAGGGCCGGCCAGCGCCATGACTATGCCTACACCATGTCATGGATGGCCGATGAGCCCTATCCGCCGCCGCTGGCCCGCGTGGTCTCGACCCGCATGGGCAATGGCGGGCAGCCCGGCACGGTGCGCCCGCGCGGCGTACGCAAGTTCATGGTCGAGTTCCTCGGCGATGCGCTGAAGGACGTGCCGTTCGGTGCCAAGCCGGACGCAGTCCTGTCGGCCTCGCGCGGCAGCTTCTCCTATGTCTTTACCGAAGCCGTGCCCAACGATGTTCCCGGCCACTGGCGGGCGCAGTTCGACCTGACGGTGCAGGGCGAAGAGCCGGTGGAGATGCGGGCCTTCCTCAGGCTCGGCGACAAGGTGCTGAGCGAGACCTGGCTGTATCAGTATCACCCGTTCGGGTGAGGGATGCGGTGCCGGGCTCAACGCAGCGCGGCAGCGCTCGCGGGCACGTTGTCCAGATCGTAGGTCCAGACCGTGAAGGCCTTGAGCACGTGGGGCCCGAAGGAATTGACCAGCGGAATATCGGCTGCGTCACGGCCTCGGGCCACCACGATGCGGCCGATCCTGCGGATGTTGTTGCGCGGATCGAAGGTGTACCACTGCCCGCCTCGCGGGCCTTCCAGCCAGACCTCTATCCAGGCGCTGAAATCCATTGGATCGACCACCGGCACGCCGATGTCGCCAAGATGGCCGTTGATGTAGCGGGCGGGAATGTTCATGCAGCGGCAGAAGGTGATGGCGAGGTGGGCATAGTCGCGGCAGACCCCGATGCGGCCATGGAAGATTTCGACCGCGCCGCG
>JAPLOV010000086.1:70921-78788 GCA_026400565.1 Hyphomicrobiales bacterium
ATCGAAGCTGATCTGGCGGTTGACGAAATCGCAGATGGCCTGCACCCGGCCCCAGCCCGGCGCGATCTTGCCGAACAGGTCCCAGGCGGTCTGGCTGAGCTTGTCGGTTTCGCAGTAGCGGCTGCCCATCAGGTAGACCAGAGCAGCATCCGGCATGTCGCCGATCGGAACCTCCCTCGCCCCGGGCTCGAACGGATCGGGCTCGCCGTCATCCTCGATCACGCCATCGCTGCGCAGGGTGATGTCGCCGGCAGGGGCCCGGATGCGGCGGCAGACATTGCCGAACAGGTCGCTGTAGGTGCGCGTCAGGGTCGGCGGCGCGGTGGTGAAGTCAGGCCCGATGCGCAGGTCGCCAGCATGGTCGTCATGCACATTGAGCAGGCACACCATCTCGGTCGCGCCAACGCAGGTCATCGTGATCTCGTAGCCAAATCTGATCCGCATGCGCTCTTGACCTCCGGCTGAGGGCCGAGCCTACAGCGGATTGCCGGCGACAGGTGGAAATTCGGCAATGAGGCGCAGGACCGGAGGGATGTCTGGTCGGCGCGGCCCTGGTTGGCGCGGCCCTGGGCGGTTCCGGTCCCTGGCGGTTCAGGCCCTGGTGGTTCAGGCCCTGGCAGTTCAGGCCTTGGCCTTCTTCGCCCGCTCGATGGCTTCGAGGATCAGCGAGCGTGCTTTTTCGGCATCGCCCCAGCCGGTGAGCTTGACCCACTTGCCGGGCTCCAGATCCTTGTAGTGTTCGAAGAAATGCTGGATCTGATCGCGCGTGATCTGCGGCATGTCGGTGTAGTTGTGCACGTTCTCATAGCGCTTGGTCAGCTTGGGCACGGGCACGGCGATGATCTTTTCGTCGCCGCCGCCCTCATCCTCCATCATGATGACGCCGATCGGCCTGACGGCGATGACGGCACCGGGGATGATCGGCCTTGTGTTCGCCACCAGCACGTCGCAGGGGTCGCCATCCTCGGAGAGCGTGTGCGGGATGAAGCCGTAATTCCCGGGATAGCGCATGGGCGTGTAGAGGAAGCGGTCGACCACGAGCGTGCCGGCCTCCTTGTCCATTTCGTACTTGATCGGCTCGCCGCCGATGGCGACCTCGATCACGACGTTGACCTCGTGGGGCGGGTTCTTGCCGATGGAAATGGCGTCAAGACGCATGGGCTGTTCCTGTCGTGATGAAAACCTGAAGGTGCCTGCATGGACCTTGCCACGCAGACGCTTGCAGCGCTGGATCTGTGCTTAGATCGGTCCGGCTCGCGAAAGCAAGATGGTTTGCTGGCATCGTGCGGGGCATCGAACCCAAGCGCATCAAGACAGGCCCGAAACGCGTGCTGCCGCCAAGCCCGACCTTCGGGGCATGACCCGACAAGGCAGGTCGCCGCGCTCAGACCGGCAGGAGGCCGTCGGTCTTGACCTCTTCCATCACCGCATAGGTCCGGGTCTCGCGCACACCGGGCAAGGTGTGCAGAACCTCGCCAAGAAAGCGGCGATAGGCGGCCATGTCGGCGACCCGCGTCTTGACGAGGTAGTCGAAGCCGCCGGCCACCATGTGGCATTCAAGCACTTCGGGCGCGCGCCGCACGGCCGCCGCGAACTTCTCGAAGGCATCCGGCGTGGTCTTGTCCAGATAGACCTCGACAAAGACGAGAAGCCCGAGCCCCAGCCTCGCCGGATCGAGATGGGCACGGAACTGGGTGATGTAGCCCTCACGGACCAGCCGTTTCAGCCGCTCACCCGTCGCCGTCGCCGAAAGACCCACCTGGTCGGCGAGGTCGACGGCGGCAATCCGGCCATCAGCCTGAAGGACGCTCAGGAGCCGTCTGTCGATCTTGTCCAGCATGATGAAATCCGGTCAGATAGGCATTATACGGGATTTATGTCTGTTCTGAAACTGAAACAACAGATGAAATCCTTCCACAGTTGTCGTAGCCTTCAGAACATCACGCTTCAATCCTGACAGGTCGGTTCCCATGCACAGCCGCAGCCCCGATGCCTTCGTTGCGCCGTTTGCCGAGGATGATGTCACGCTGGCCCGCCAGCTTCTGGCCGCTGCTGCCCTGCCAGCCGAGGCGGAGGCGCGGATCGACCGGCGGGCCACGACCCTGATCGAGGCCATCAGGGCGCAGTCGGGCGGTTTTGGCGGTGTCGAGGAGATGCTTCGCGAGTATTCGCTGTCCACCAAGGAGGGGCTGGCGCTGATGGTCCTTGCCGAAGCCCTGCTGCGGGTTCCCGACAGCGCCACGGCCGACCGACTGATCGAGGACAAGCTGGGCCAGGGTGACTTCGAGAACCACGAGCAGCGATCCGGCTCGCTGCTGGTCTCGGCATCCGCCTGGGCCCTTGGCATCACGGCGCGGTTGATCCAGCCGGGCGAGACGCCGGAGAGCATCCTGGGACAGATCGCCAAGCGGCTTGGCGTGCCGGCGGTACGCGGGGCCACGCGGCAGGCGATGCGCATCATGGGCTCGCATTTTGTGCTTGGGCAGACAATCGAGGAAGCCTTGGCGCGTGCCGGCTCCGGGGCTGCGCGAGCCTTCCGCTATTCGTTCGACATGCTGGGTGAAGGCGCGCGCACTGCCGATGACGCCGCGCGCTACTACCGCTCCTACGCCGATGCGATTGCCGCCATTGGCGGGCGGGCCGGCAATGAGCCACTGCCGGCAAGACCCGGCATCTCGGTCAAGCTGTCGGCGCTGCATCCGCGCTATGAGGCCGTCAGTGCTGGGCGCGTGCTGGCCGAACTGACACCAAAGGTGATCGCGCTGGCCCGGATGGCCAAGGCGCATGATCTCAACTTCACCATCGATGCCGAGGAAGCCGACCGGCTGGAATTGTCGCTCGATCTGATCGACCAGGTGGTGGCCGACGGCGCGCTGGCGGGCTGGACCGGCTTCGGGCTTGCCATCCAGGCCTACCAGAAGCGGGCCCCCGCCGTGATCGACCACATCGCCGCCCTGGCCCGCAGGCATCAGCGCAGTTTCATGGTGCGGCTGGTCAAGGGTGCCTATTGGGACAGCGAGATCAAGCGTGCGCAGGAACGGGGGCTTGCCGGCTATCCGGTGTTCACGCGCAAGGCCATGACCGATCTCAACTATGTTGCGTGCGCGCGGCAGATGCTGGCACTCAGGCCCCTGATCTATCCGCAGTTTGCCACGCATAACGCGCTGACCATCGCCACGATCGCCGAGATGGCCGGTGGACCGGAAGGCTATGAGTTCCAGCGCCTGCACGGCATGGGCGAGGCGAGCTACGCGGCCTTGCTGGCGGACGATCCGCGTTTTGCCTGCCGGACCTATGCGCCGGTCGGTGGCCACCAGGACCTGCTGGCCTATCTCGTGCGGCGACTGCTGGAGAATGGCGCCAACTCTTCGTTCGTCAGCGTGGCGGGCGACACATCCGTGCCGGTTCAGAGCCTGCTGGTGCGCCCGGCTGCCCGGATCGGCGAAGCGCAGCGGGCAGCGAACAGCCGCATTCCGCTGCCGGCCGCATTGTATGGTCCGTCCCGGCGCAATTCGGCGGGTGTCGAGTTCGGGCATGATGCCAGCCTTCGCGCCTTCAGCACCGAGGTGGCGCAAGTGCTGCGTTTCGGGGATGCAGCCAGTCTCATCAGTGGCCGGAGCGTTGCGCGGCCGCTTCGGCCCGTGCTGTCACCGGCCAACGGAGCGGTTCTGGCGCAGGTGGCCGAGGCGGTGGTGGCTGATGCAGACCTTGCCATGGAGGCCGCACAGGCCGGCTTTCGCGACTGGGCCGCCACCGATGTCGCTGTGCGGGCATCCATTCTCGACAAGGCCGCCGACCTGATGGAAGCGCAACGCGCGCGGTTGCTGGCTCTGCTCCAGGCGGAGGCCGGCAAGACGCTGGATGATGCGTTGGCCGAGGTGCGCGAGGCCATCGATTTTCTCCGTTACTATGCTGCCGAGGCCCGCCGTCAGTTTGGAGCGGCCATATTGCTGCCCGGCCCGACCGGCGAGGAAAACCGGCTCGCCGTGCGCGGGCGCGGGGTCTTTGTCTGCATTGCCCCCTGGAACTTCCCGCTTGCGATCTTCGCCGGGCAGGTCGTGGCAGCGCTGGTGGCGGGCAACACCGTGGTCGCCAAACCTGCCCCGCAGACACCGCTGATTGCATCCGAGACCGTGAAGCTGCTGCATGATGCCGGCGTTCCTGTCGGCGCGTTGCATCTGGTGGTGGGAGATGGCTCGATCGGTGCCGCGCTCGTCGCCCACCGGCTGGCGGCCGGCGTGGCCTTCACCGGGTCAACGGTGACCGCGCGCGCCATCAACCGCTCGCTGGCTGCGAAGGACGGGCCGATCGTGCCGCTCATCGCCGAGACGGGCGGCCTCAACGCGATGATCGTGGATACGACTGCGCTGCCCGAGCAGGTGGCGGATGATGTGGTCATGTCCGCTTTCCGCTCGGCTGGCCAGCGCTGTTCGGCGCTCAGGCTGCTCTGCGTGCAGGAGGATGTGGCGGACAAGATCATCGGCATGATCATCGGTGCTGCCCGCGAACTGAGGATCGGCGATCCCAGGGATCTGTCGGTGCATGTCGGGCCGGTGATCGATGCTGCGGCCAAAGCCCGGCTTGACGCCCATATCGCTGCCATGCATGCGAACGGTCAGGTGCTCCATGCCGGAACAGTGCCTGAGGGAGCCGGCCATTTCGTGGCCCCCCATGTGATCGGGCTCAATCAGGTTGCCGATCTGGACGCGGAGCACTTCGGGGGATGCCATCGACGCCACCGGCTATGGCCTGACGCTCGGGGTCCATTCACGCATCGACGAGACTGTCAGGCGCGTGGTCGGGCGGCTTCAGGTTGGCAACATCTATGTCAACCGCAACATGATCGGGGCTGTGGTCGGCGTGCAGCCCTTTGGTGGCTCTGGCCTGTCCGGTACGGGCCCCAAGGCTGGCGGGCCGCATTACCTTGCCCGCTTTGCCACGGAGCAGACCGTGACGATCAACACCGCGGCGGCGGGCGGTAATGCCACCCTGATCGCCACGGGCGATGAATGACACCGGATGTCGGTGACTGACAATGAAGGCCGTCAGGGCCTTGCGCCTGACAGCGCCAGGCTCTCGCGCGCGATCAGATCCGGAACGATGTGGTGCGGCATGTGCCCGACGCCGGGCAAGGTCACCAGCCGTCCGGCGCTGACCTGCCGGATGATGGCGCGCGAATGGATGTCGGTCGAGACGATGGTGTCCGCTTCTCCGGCGATGGCCAGAACCGGCATGGCCAGTTCCCCATACCGGCCTGCCTGCGCATCGACGAAATCCCAGAGCGCCGCCACGTCCTGTGCATTGGCCTCGAAGGTTGCAGGCCTGAGCAGCAGCCTGATCTGCGCCGTGTCGGCATAGTCGGGCGGGGCAGCCTGTGGCGCAAACACCCCTGCAATCGAGCCTTCCAGGACCATGCTGCCCGCCGGAATGCCGAGCAGGCGCGAGAACAGCGGCCCGACCAGTGGCGTTGACGTGGGGTGATAGTACCAGCTGATCGCCTTGCCGGGCCAAGGATGCGTGACCGCACCAAGCAGCACGAGAGCGCCAACGAGCGCCGGCTGCTCAAGTGCGAGGCTCGTCGCCGCAGCGCCGGCCAGCGAATGTGCGATGACCGTCGCGTGCGACACGCCAAGGCCTGTGAGCGCGGCGGCCATGGCCTTGGCCTGCCGACCTGGATCGGCCATTTCGCGCCCGCCGAGACGATCGCTCCAGCCATGTCCGGGCCTGTCGATGGCGATGACGCGGGCCTTGCCGGCAAACCGGGGCGCAAGCACCGAGAACATGTCCGCATGAAGGCTCGACGCCCCGTGGATCAGGAGCATGGTCGGCGCGCCGGCAAAGGGCTCGCCCGTGTCCATGAGATGCAGCCGACCTCCGGGCACGCTGACGAACTGCCCTTGCGGGGGATGCCTTGTCTCCGCAGCCGCGCCAACCAGCCCGGTCGCGCTCCAGCTTCCCGCCCCGGCCAGCCCGATGAGACCCAAAGACCCAAGCAGCATGGTGCGGCGGTTCAGACGTGCACGGATCAGGCGTCCCGCCCGTCGACGTTCGGCTTCAGGCGCTCGATCGCATCCTTCGCGCCGCTGAAGAACGGGTGCATCTCCTGCAAGGCGCGGAAGGCTCCGAGGGCACCTTTCTCGTCTCCCTGCCGCTGCAGGGCTGCGGCGGCCATGCCCAGAGCCATGAAATGGCCCGGCTCATGGCGAAGGGCCTCGCGGAAGTCGACCAGCGCCCTCAGATCATCCTGCATCACGAAAAAGGCGAGGCCGCGCACATGCCAGGCCTCAGCCCATCCCGGCTGCAAGGCGATGATCCTGTCCAGAAGCTCGACCGCGAGCGGTCCGTTGCGCTGGCCCATCGCCTGCCGCGCGCGCGCCATGAGCAGGTCCGAGGTATCGCTGCCCGAGCGCGACCAGCGCCGCGCAATCTGCCGCACCAGCGCCTCTGCCTCCTGCGCCGAGCCTGCTGCCTTCAGCCGCTCATACAATGTGGCAAGTGTCTGCGGCGGCTGTGCAGGGGAAGCTTGCGGTCTTTCGGCTTGCGGTCTTGCGCCTTGCGTCTGCGGTGCCTGCCCCGGGGCGGTTCTTGGTTGCTGCACCTGAACCAGACGCTCTGCCTGCGCAGACCCGGCCAGACCACTTGCGCCGCCGGTCAGGATCACCGCAGCCAGCGCGAGGGACAGGAATGTGACGGAGACAGACCGTAACGTCATGGCAAAAGGATAGCGCGACCGCCCGGACCGTCAAACGAAATCAGCGGCCCTTTCCAGGACCGCTGCCATGATCAACCAGATTGTGATCGGGCTGGCACAGCGTGCGGTCCGATCCTTCGCAAGCACAAGGCTCCCGGTGCGGAGCCGCCGGGCAACAAGGCCCGGCCCGGCAGCATCAGGCCTGCTTGGCCTTGAAGCGCTTCTGCGTCTTGTTGATGATGAAGATGCGGCCCTTGCGGCGCACCAGCTGGTTGTCACGGTGCCGACCACGCAGCGACCTGAGCGAATTGCGGATCTTCATGACGCCACTCCTCTTCTGCCAGGGCACGAAAGGCCATGACGCAATGCAACAAGAAAATGCCGGCCTCGTCAGCCGGCGGCAAATTCGCCCTCCGTATCGGGGAAACGGTCGGCAAAGTCAACCACTTCCGGAGCGTTGATCCACGCAGCGCAGATGTCCGCCGGCCGCGCCGGAAAGGGGTCCCCGATCCAGACCGTGTACCGGCCTCCCTGCTGGATTGATCCAGCCAGGCAAGGTCATTGTTAAGCAAAAATTAAGTTCGCTTGATCGAAGGTTAACAGTACATTAACGAAACGGGTGAGTCGGGTGATAAACGGGTTGGGCAAAGCAGCGCGTTTCTTGACCGCGCAGTCCGAATTATGCCGGAATGGACGTGCGGGAAGGCTGGCTGCGCGGGCAGCGGTGCTGTGCCTCGCGGCCCTCGCGGCCTCCGGCTGCATGCGCCGCAGTGGTGATACTGCGGAGCTATCGGCTGATCTGACTTCCCCGCCTGCCGCAGTTTCGTCTGACCAGACAGCATCGCCAGCTTTGGCGGAAGGCCAGCTGGCGGCGGCCATCAAGACCCCAGAGGCGTCCAGCAAGGACCTGCGCCTGCCGCCGCATCTGCGCCAGGACGCAGAAGGGCAGACCGGGCTGCGCTCAGATGCCGTGGTGGGCAAAGCCGGCGCCGACCCGGCGCAGACCGGCTCTCTGGGCGGCAAGGCCAAAACTCAGCCGGCGCGCGCGCCATCTCGCCCGATCCGGCTGGCTGATGCCGTTGCCAGCGCGGTGATGAGCTACCCGGAAATCAGGATCCACGAGGCGAAGGCGCGTGAGGCGAAAGCCGGCATCGCCATCGCCCAGTCAGCGCTGTA